>JAHJRE010000196.1 GCA_018831055.1 Bacteroidota bacterium | reverse complement strand
AGAATACAGAATACAGAATCAACAATCTCTCTTTCATCCGCAAGCCTTTATGGTAGAGCAAATCATTTGAAATACATCCTTTGCTTCCTGCATAAAAATACGTTGAATCTGCTGTCATTTTACGGCAGAATTGAACGAATAGTATCCCATGTAGGTGGATAAAATAAAAAGACAGGAGTTTACTTGCAATGTAAAAGGGACTCCATCCCGTAGGATGGCATCCCCCTTACTGGTCAAATCCCCGGAAACTTCCTCTTTGTCAAATAATGTATTCCTTCAAAATCAACATATCCAAGCTTTTGGAATACCTCCAGTGAGGTTTGGTTATAGCCTTCGATCAGGCAGGCATAGATTCCGATGCCTTGTTCATCCAGGATCTTTTCGGCTTCGGTGATCAGTTGGCGGGCTATGCCACGTTTTCTGTATCCTGGGATGATGGCCAGGCGGTTGATCCAGCCTTTGCGGCCGTCGTGGGTGATGAGGACGGTGCCAATGGGTTTTTGCTGATCTTCAGCGATCAGATAGGTGGAGATGCCACGCTGAAATTCTTTCTCCATTGCTTCACGGCTGTCCCTGCCCTCAGGTTTGTATGGCAGGCCGGAGGCCGTCCATAGATCAATGAGGGTGGCGTAATCGTTGATGCTGGCTTTTCGGATGCTAATCATGTTGTAAAGGTAGGAAATTGTAATTTTGTGTTTTACCACAGATTACTCAGATTTTCACAGATTAAATGATAAAACACTACACCATACCGGTTTTTATTCCTGAATTGGGTTGTCCTTTCCGCTGTATTTATTGCGATCAGTATAAGATCTCCGGAAAGGTGCAAAAACCTGAGGATGAGGAGATCATTGCCGAAATCGAATCACATCTGAATACTTTCAGGAAAAAGAACCGGCGGGTGGAACTTGGATTTTTCGGGGGTAATTTCACGGGATTACCAAAGGAAGACATGCTGCATTATCTGGCGTTGATCCAGCCCTATTTTAAGGATGGGCAGATTGACGCCATCCGTTTATCGACCCGGCCCGATTATATCGACAGAAACATCCTCGACATCCTGAAAAGATATCATGTAGAAACCGTTGAACTCGGTGCCCAATCCATGGATGATGAGGTACTGCAGCTTTCCGGAAGAGGACATACGGCGGAAGATACCGCCAAAGCATCGGGAATGATCAGAAAACATGGATTCAGGCTTGGCTTGCAGATGATGACAGGATTGCCGGGAGATACCCTGGTGAAATCGAAAAATACGGCTAAAGCCTTTGCCGACCTGGGTGCGGTTGATGTAAGGATATACCCGGCGTTGGTCATCAGGGGAACCTATCTTGAAACGATGTACCTCGAAGGTGCATACCGGCCTCAGGCTCTGGATGAGGCCGTTTCCTGGTCAAAAGAGCTGTTTTTGATATTTGAAAATGCAGGAATACGGATCATCCGCATGGGGCTGCACCCCTCGGAGGGCATAGCCGGAGGAGAAGACCTTGTGGCCGGACCTTTTCACCCTTCCTTCCGCGAGCTGGTACTGACAGATATCTGGGGAGAACACCTGAAAAACATCAGCCTGGGTCGTTCTGAAAAGGTCTCCATTTCAGTCTCTCCATCCCAATTCAATTATGCCATAGGCTACGATGCAAAAAACAAAAAAAGACTGCTGAAAACTTTCAAATATGTCACATTTTTAAAAGATCCCGGTTTAAGCGGAAGGAGTTACCATGTTGATTATCATTGATAAGAAGATCCCCCAGGAAGCCAAAGAAAAACTTAAGGAAACCGGGGCATTGCTGGAACTGGAGACCAGTAACATTTGCTATGAAGCCATTTCAGGCCATCCCGACATTTTTTTCTGCAAGCTTGGCCAGGACTTGGTGCTTGCCCCCAACCTGCCGCAAGCATTCCTGGAAATCCTGGAAAAAAACTCCATTCATTATATCAAAGGCGAGTTTCCCGTGGGTGAAAAATATCCCGCCACAGCGGGATACAATGCAGTATACGCCGGCAATACCCTTATCCATAACTTCCGGTACACAGACCCCGCTATCACCCGCCTGGGTGAAGATGCCGACCTGATCCATGTCAACCAGGGTTATGCAAGGTGCAATTTAGTCTCTGTTGGAAAAGACAGGTACATCACCTCTGATGAAGCCATTGCGAAAGTGTTGCAACGATTCCATAAAGAAGTGCTTTATATTGATCCTGCAGGAATTGTTCTTCCTGGGTTTAAAAACGGGTTTTTCGGTGGTTGTTGCGGCATCCTGGATGATAAAATCTATCTTGCAGGTTCACTGAAATATCTGAAGCAGGGACAGGAAACCAGGAGTTTCCTGATAAAAAACGGTTATGAAATTGTTGAACTATATGATGGACCGCTTTTCGATGGGGGAAGCATTGTATTTGTCTGATATCATATCAAAAACTCATGCAGGAATAACTCACATACTAATAGTGAGCATTATGAAAATTGTCCTGACATTTTAAGCAATTATTTTAACAATACGAGACTTTAGATATATATATATATATATATTCAGCCAAAATCATGAAATTTTTCTAATTTTGGCTGAATATAAAAATTTATATCTGGCCAATTTGAAAATTATTTGTTAACTTTGGCTGAATATAAAATTTTATATTCAGCCAAAACAAAAGAAAATGGTCAGCGAAATCATTGGCAGGAATCATGAAATGGAGGTCTTCAAGCATGCTATGGATTCTCCCAATCCTGAATTCATAGGAGTTTATGGAAGAAGACGTGTGGGAAAGACCTATTTGATCAGAGAGTTTTTCAATTCGGATATAGAATTTGAGCTTACCGGTTTACACAACGCTTCTCTTTCCGATCAGTTAGAGAATTTTGCGGAAGCCATGGGGCGGTCCATCGCTTTGGGTGTTCAGCCCAAAACACCGGTGTCGTGGAAAGCTGCTTTTCAAATGCTGGAGACTTATCTTGAGTCCTTCCCTCCAAAGAAAAGAAATAAAAAACGTGTAGTTTTCCTGGATGAGCTTCCCTGGATGAACACGCCCCGGTCTAAATTCCTTCAGTCATTGGAGCATTTCTGGAACTCTTATGGGTCGAAGAAAAAAGATCTGGTACTGATAGTATGCGGTTCAGCGGCTTCGTGGATGGTACAAAATATTGTCAGAGCCAGGGGCGGACTACACAACAGGCTCACACGACAGATCAGGTTGCTGCCTTTTAACTTAAATGAAACCAAGGATTTCCTGGTTAAACAAGGGATAAAGAACCTTACAGATTACATGATCACTCAGTTATACATGGCATTTGGCGGCATTCCCTATTACCTTGCACAGGTCAGGAAGAATCTGACTCCCACACAGATCATCGATGAGGTTATATTTTCCGAAAATGGTCAGCTCAGGCATGAATACGATCAGCTTTACCGGTCGTTATTCGACCAGAGCGATTATCACCTGAAAGTAGTGAAAGTGCTGGCAAAAAGAGCCTCTGGACTAACTAGAAACATACTTCTCAAAGAAGCAGGTATATCCTCGGGTGGAACAGCGAGCAAGATCCTGGAGGAGTTGGAAGAATCAGGGTTCATCGAATCCAGGATACCTTTCGCGAAAAAGTCCAATGATGCCATATACCGCTTGGTAGATGAATTTACACTTTTTCATCTGCACTGGGTCAGGCCCCTGGGGAACAGGTCCCCGGGAGAAGGTTACTGGATTTCCCTGTTAAACAGTCCGAAAAGAAAAGCATGGGAAGGATTTGCTTTTGAGAATGTTTGTCTGAAACACATCCGGGAAATTAAGAGCGCCCTGGGTATCGCGGCGGTAGAAACCGCTGTTAATCCATGGCGTTTTGCCGGCAACCGTGAACTGGGCCTGAAGGGGGCACAGATTGACCTGCTTATCGACAGGAAGGACGGTGCCATCAACCTGTGCGAGATGAAATTCCATGAAAGCGCATTCATCATTGATCAGAAATATGCCGGGGAACTCAGGAATAAGATGGAAGTATTCAACAGGCAGACAAAAAGCAGGAAAAGTATTTTTCTAACCATGATCACAACCTTTGGAACCAGAGAAAACATTTATTCCAAGGAGCTGAATATAACCAGTCTGGATTTAAAAGTTTTTTTCAGAAAAAAATGAAAAAGTATAACCCAGGTAATGAAATGCAATAAATTCAGCAATGAAAAATATCATTCCGGGCATGCCTGATGGGGTGTAAACCTCTTAACTTTTACTATTTTCGCAGAAATTTTAATCTCAACATCATGCTAAGAACACATACCTGCGGAGAACTCCGCTTGTCGGACAAGGGGAAGAACGTAATTCTCAGCGGCTGGATGCAGCGATCGCGTGACCTTGGCGGGATGACCTTCATCGATCTGCGCGACCGTTATGGCATCACGCAACTGGCCTTCAACATGGAAAGCGATGCCTCTCTTTGCGAAGAAGGGCGGAAGCTTGGACGCGAGTATGTGATCCAGGTTGCAGGCATTGTGGAGGAGAGAAGCAACAAGAATCCGAAGATGCCGACCGGAGATATTGAGATCATTGTTAAGAAATTGACTGTTCTCAACACATCCAAGCTCCCGCCTTTCACCATTGAAGACGAGACCGACGGTGGAGAGGAGCTGCGCATGAAATACCGTTATCTCGACCTGAGGAGGAATCCCGTACGCAGGAACCTGGAGTTACGCCACCGAATGTCAATAGAGACCCGTAAATACCTGGATTCTGTGAATTTCATCGAGATAGAGACTCCATACCTCATCAAATCCACCCCTGAGGGCGCCCGCGACTTTGTGGTACCTTCCCGCATGAACCAGGGGCAGTTTTATGCTTTGCCACAATCGCCACAGACCTTCAAGCAGTTGCTGATGGTAGCAGGATACGACCGATATTACCAGATCGTAAAGTGTTTCCGCGACGAAGATCTGCGTGCCGACCGCCAGCCGGAATTCACACAGATCGACTGCGAGATGGCCTTTGTCACCCAGGAAGACATTTTAAACACTTTTGAAGGGCTGGCTAAGCATCTTTTCAAGGTCATCAAGGGGATGGATATGGAAGACTTTCCCAGGATGAGTTATGATGAAGCCATGAAAACCTATGGTTCCGATAAGCCGGATATCCGTTTTGGCATGAAGTTCGTCGAATTGAACGGGTTGGTGCAAGGATCGGGGTTCCAGGTCTTCGATGACGCAGAGCTCGTGGTTGGCATCAACGCGGAAGGATGCGGAGAATACACCAGGAAGCAGCTTGACGAGCTGACTGAGTTTGTGAAAAGGCCACAGGTAGGCGCCAAAGGACTGGTTTATGTGAAATATAATGAAGATGGCAGCTTCAAATCGTCAGTAGATAAATTCTTTGACAGCAATGCTTTACAGAGATGGGCGGAAGCTTTCGGAGCAAAGCCCGGGGATCTCATGCTGATCCTGGCCGGGGCTGCGCATGCAACGCGCAGCTCCCTCAATGTGCTTCGTCTGGAGATGGGCAAGCGTCTCGGACTTCGTGATCCTGAGGACTTTAAACCTCTTTGGGTGGTTGATTTCCCCTTGCTTGAGTGGGATGAAGAGACCCGGCGGTATTATGCCATGCACCATCCCTTTACCTCGCCCAAGCCTGAAGATATTGCCTTGCTTGATTCCGATCCCGGAAAAGTAAGGGCCAATGCCTACGATATGGTCATCAACGGAGTAGAGATCGGGGGCGGTTCCATTCGTATCCATAACAGGGATTTGCAGAAGAGAATGTTCAGCATCCTGGGATTCAGTGATGAAGAGGCCCAGTCGCAATTTGGCTTCCTGATGAATGCCTTTGAATACGGTGCGCCCCCGCATGGAGGCATAGCCTATGGTTTCGACCGCTGGACGGCTGTTTTCGCAGGACAGGAATCCATCCGTGATTTCATCGCCTTCCCGAAAAACAACGCCGGAAGGGATATGATGATCGATTCACCGTCTGAGATCAGCCAGGATCAACTCAAAGAGCTGGGGTTGCAAATCCGGCCTGTAAATAAATAAACAGAGGTATTTATTCTCTGAACCCATTCCCATTGTGAACCGTAATCATTGCTACGACCATAGTGATCATCAAAGGGATTGAAATGATCCTCCTTAATAAACCCAATGGAATCAATATTTATATCCGGTGATTTCCGGTCCGGAAGCCTCAATACCGAGGGCAAGCACGATCCGGTTCACAAAATTAAAATAGGCGATAACAAGAGTGGCATCGAGAATAGCACTATCGCTGAGAGATACCTCTTTCAGGAAATCGAGAGATGCTCCATAACTGAATGCACCCGGTTCGAGGGTTAGTGACTGCGCATATCGGCAAAGCATCTCCTCTCTGTTTGTAAGTCCGGCTTGTTGATAATCACCGGTCAGAGACCTGATTTTTTCTTCATTTTTCCAGTAATGAAGCAGAGCCTGGCTGTGGTGAAGACGGCAATAATCGCATCCGTTTATCGCAGAAATCAATACTCCCATCATTTCCCTTTCAATCCTTGAAAGCTCAGAGCGGGAATACATTATCTCCAAATAGAGATCCATATGTGCAATTATGCTTTCCGGATGGAGGCTTTGGATTTTATGAACCTCTGCCAGTTTCCCCCGCTTTTCAATGATTTCATCATAGATCTCTCTCAGGCGATCGCGTGATTCCTCATAATCAATTACTGAAATTCTAGGTTTCATTATTTCATCTCCCCCATTCTTCTGATTATCTCATTCCTGAAGGCATCCAGATCAAGGCTTACTTTTTCAGGCCGGGCACTTTTTTCAAGGGCATGATCCAGGATAAAGCTTTGCTTCTCGTATTGAGTGCATGCTTTACACATCGATTTGTGCATACTCAGTTGAACCTCTTCTTTAGCTGCCAGGATGGTATCCTGGACAACATCCCGCTCCAGTTCCTCATCGGAAAGTTTGAATAATGCCATGAAATAAATTTTCTGTGCTACTCTTTGTGTGTAGAACAAATGTAACACTTAAAAACAATTACAAAATGAAAAACACAAAGAATAACCTGATAGCCGGAACGATCACAGCCGGTATTATGTTTTGACTAAGTAATCTTCAAGATTCCCCGTCAGATTTCTACCGTTTCAATCATCTCTGATCCGGTTCACCTGAAAAATGCCTGCACTCTGATGGCAGCGGACCGGGGTAGCTATTACCTGAGCACGCACCGGGAAGCACAAAGCGGAAAGATCTCCTAGAACCCGAATGCAAAACCCAGGCTCACAGCCATGAAACCCTGGCTATCCAGGTCGCCTGACTTAAAACCGTTATAATATTTCACGGCTATTTTGGCAGATGTATTTCCTGATATTTCGGCAAGGATACCGGCTTCGGGTTTAATGGCGAAGTGCCAAGGGTCTTGTACAATCCTCCAAATACCCATATCTGTTGCCCGTTCGGTATATAAGGTACCAATACCGAACCCTATGTATGGATTAACAACCTTGTCGGTAAAAATGAGATAATCTACAGCAACCAGGATTGGCATTTCATTCTGAGTTCTGTACTGGATACCGGATATTGACTGGGTTCCAACGGTATAAGTGTCATAGTCTCTTTTTTCATAAAAGACATACCAGGCGGCATCTACGCCCACAAGGATGTTTTCTGTAGCAGCATAGCGGTACTGAACAGAAATACCGCGAAAACTTGCTTTGGAAATGTAATCACCCAGATCACCCATTCCAAAGCTAATATCGTATTGTACCGACAAATGCCCACCCTGTTGAGCAAATACTCCTGGTACAAAAAACAGGGAACCGAATATGATAAAGGCAAATATTCTTTTCATCTTATTTTGGTTTTAAAGTTTTGGATTATTTGATTTTCAGGTAGGGCGATTGTTTGAACGCCTGGTCTATAGACTTGCTAATGCGTCCGTAATCATAAGCGCCGGATAACACGCCATTGGCAATACCTACCCACACGGTATAGGGGTCAACATATTCTTCTCCGGCTGCAACGAAGGCCATAACAAAAGTACCGGTAGTGTAGGATGTAACAGCAGGGTAATAGTATCCCCAACCGCAATAGTAATAATAGTACCAGCACCAGTAATCATAGTAATAATAAACGTTTGTATTAATCCAGACAGCCGGGAACAAAGCCAGATCGGCGGTTTCAGGGTCATCAACTTTTGTCCAGCCCAGTGCTGCAAGGTTGCTTTCAATCCTGTCAAGCATCTGTGTGTTGTAAGGTTCCTTTACGAACTCAGGATCTTCGCCCTGGTCGAGAGTACCGGTTATCTTAACAATTTTGTCGGGGATGACATAGGTTCCCTGGCTGGCAAAATTAAATTCATCGTCATAATTCGTGTATACGACATCCATATCGTCGTACGATTCCGGGCCATCCGGATAACATGACACCATCAGAAAGATGATGATCATGAAGAAAAATACATTTTTTTTCATATTTTGTGGGTTTAAGGTTTTATTTACACAAATTTATTTGGGTAAAATAGGATAATTATCTGAATTTTTAAGCTTCCAGGTTCATCAGCAAATTTTCCGCTTAAAATTACAAAACATCTAATATAATTCAAAATATAATTAATATGATTATGTATTTATTTATAAAACTAAACTTCGTTGGGCTAAAACAAAACATAGATGGTTTCCGGTATTGATGCAGTAATTTATAATTTTGCGGTTCAGTTATCCTGAAAAATGAAATGGAATCTATTCAAGAGATATACAAGATAGGCAAAGGCCCATCGAGCAGCCATACGATGGGCCCGGCGAAAGCGGCACTGAGATTCAAAGAAAGGAATCCTTTAGCCGTGAAATATCATGTCACTCTTTACGGCAGTCTGGCGGCCACCGGTAAAGGACACCTGACGGATAAAGCGATCATAGAATCCCTGTCGCCATATCCTGTGGAATTCACATGGAAGGAGACGGAGAATTTGCCCCATCACCCCAATGGGATTATATTTCAGTCTTTCGATGCAGCGGGATCGGTTTTGGATGAATGGACCACTTACAGCATCGGTGGAGGGGATATCAGTGATAATGGAAAACGGGAGCCAAAAAATAACATCTATGAGTTAAGTACCATGAAAGATATCCTTTCCATCTGCCATAACAAGGGGTATTCATTCTGGGAATTCGTGGAGGAGCGTGAGGGGCCGGGTCTCTGGGAATACCTGGGGGAAGTCTGGGAAGCCATGCAGGAAGCCATTTCCCGTGGCATAGAAACAGAGGGATTATTACAGGGAGGGTTGCGCGTTTCGCGGCGGGCAGGGTCTTTTTATGCAATGGCCAGGACATTTCAGGGGATAGTTAACCGGCGTCCACTGACCTTTGCATATGCGCTGGCCGTATCGGAAGAAAACGCGGCGGGAGGAAAGGTTGTTACGGCCCCTACATGCGGGTCGTGCGGTGTAATACCGGCTGTGTTATATCTATTCAAAACCGAAGCCACCATATCTGAAATAAGGATATTGCGGGCACTTGCGACTGCCGGTCTCATTGGGAACCTTATAAAAACCAACGCAAGCATATCCGGTGCTGAGGTTGGATGCCAGGGAGAAGTAGGAAGCGCCTGTTCCATGGCTGCTGCCGCGGCCGCACAGCTTCTGGGAGGCAGCATACGGCATGTTGAATATGCGGCTTCTATAGGGTTGGAGCACTTCCTGGGACTTACCTGTGATCCCATCAAAGGACTGGTGCAAATACCTTGTATAGAAAGGAATGCCCAGGCTGCATCACGGGCACTGGATGCCGCCGTATACGCCAGGATGACCGACGGACATCATGTGGTACCTTTCGATAAAGTGGTAAGGGCTATGAAAGAAACGGGCCATGACTTGCCATCTATCTATAAGGAGACTGCGAAGGGGGGGCTTGCGAAGGATTAATAAAAAGTTCAAAAAACGGTTAATCTGCATTACTAAAATAAA
Organism: Bacteroidota bacterium; assembly: GCA_018831055.1. Taxonomy (NCBI): domain Bacteria; kingdom Pseudomonadati; phylum Bacteroidota; species Bacteroidota bacterium. The sequence goes on along the minus strand of JAHJRE010000196.1, from coordinate 5,976 downwards.
AAATGAGTATCGGGAATGATTAATATCAAGTTACCTGCTCTATGGTTGCAGGCTGCAGGTTACAGGCTGCAGGGTGTGTGGGTGTGGGTGATGGGTGATGAGTGATGAGTTTTCGCCTGTAACTTTGTGTTAATGTTTCCCGATACTCATAAAATAATAAACAAGACATTAACTATCTGATATTTGAATAAGAGATCATATATGACCAAAAACATTTATATTAACCAACTGGTATTTACTCAACAAGACAAGTGCAGGGTTTGCTATACGTGTATCCGGGAATGTCCGGTTAAAGCCATTCGCATAGTCAACGGTCAGGCAATGGTAATTAATGAGCGTTGTATAGGGTGTGGCAATTGTGTTAAGGTATGCAGCCAAAATGCCAAGTATTTCCTGGATACAAAAGACTATGTAATAGAATTGCTTAATTCAGACGACAAAGTGGCGGCTATTATCGCCCCGAGCTTTCCTGCCGAGTTTAGCGAAATTGATGATTATCGTGTTTTTGTAGGCATGACACGTTCGCTTGGGTTTGACTATGTAAGCGAGGTCAGTTTCGGAGCCGACCTTGTCGCCCGTGAATATAACAAGCGGCATTTTGCCAGAAAAAACCAAAGAGGGGAAATATCGAGTGACTGCCCGGCCATAGTTTTTTATATCAAGCATTACCATCCGCAACTGGTTGGGGCACTCACTCCCGTAGCTTCGCCGATGGTAGCAATGTCCCGCGTGATGAAGAAAAAATATGGCAACGATCTAAAAATCGTGTTTATCGGTCCTTGCATAGCAAAGAAAGCAGAAAGCCACGAAGTTGATGTTGCCTTGACATTCACAGAATTAAGGCAACTATTCGGCGAATATAGGATCACACCGGCCAATGCAGACCCAAGCGATTTCGATCCGCCAAAAGCGGGTAAAGGCGCTGTTTTCCCGGTAAGCCGGGGATTGCTGCAGGCCAGTGAGATTAAGGAGGATATTTCAGACGGAGGGATAATCGTGGCAGAAGGGCGCGTACATTTTCGTGATGCTGTTAAAGAATTTGAAAACGGCCTGATACGCGACCATAACCTTGAACTGCTTTGCTGTGAGGGATGTATTATGGGGCCCGGTACATCAAAAGGAGGAAAACGCTATGCACGCCGCAGCCGCATTACGACCTATACGCGTGAAAAGCTGAGCACCCTGGACAAAGAGCAATGGCATAAAGACATGGAAGAATTCTCCGATCTGGACCTCAGCCAGGTATTTCTACCTGAAGACAGGCGCTTCCCGGCACCGAGCCGTGAAATGATCCGGCAAATCCTGGAATCCATGGGTAAATTTGAACCACAGGACCATCTCAACTGTGGAGCCTGCGGTTATGATACATGTGAAGATCACGCTATCGCTATTGCCAACGGTTTTGCTGAAGTGGAGATGTGCCTGCCGTACAATATTGAAAAGCTGCATAAACTTATTGAAGACCTGAACATAAGCAATGAAAACCTTGCCAATGCCCGACAGGCGCTGAAACAAAGCGAAAAACTCGCGCACATGGGGCAACTATCTGCCGGCATTGCTCATGAGCTCAATAATCCGTTGGGGGTTATTTCCATGTACAGCAACATCCTGATGGAAGAAACACCTAAAGAAGATCCTATGCGTGAAGACCTGAACCTGATTGTAGAACAGGCTGCACGCTGCAAAAATATAGTAAGCGGGTTGCTTAATTTTGCGCGTAAAAATCAACTTAATCCGGTCAGTACAGATATGACGGAATTTACAGGAAGGAGTATTGCCTCCATTATTCACCCTGACAATATAAAAATTGAGTTCATCAAAAGTATTGAAAACCCGATGGCAGATATTGACCGGGAACAGTTCATGCAGGTACTTACCAACCTGGAAAAAAACGCGGTTGAAGCCATGCCCGACGGGGGAACAATAACCATCAGACTGGAAGGTTCAAAAGATGAAGTTTTTATAAGTATACGTGATACGGGAACCGGCATCTCCAAAGAGAACATGGACAAAATATTCACTCCTTTCTTTACAACAAAAGGAGTCGGTAAAGGTACCGGCCTTGGTCTGCCGTTGGTTTACGGGATTGTTAAGATGCATAAAGGCAAAATTGACGTTACGTCAAATAATGAGCCGGAGAATGGTCAGACCGGTACAGAATTTTTTATTGTGCTGCCCCGGAGAAGTGAATTGAATCCATAGGTTTTTTCAGATGTCATCTCCCGTGATGGAGATGTCATCTGTATAAATTATTTAAATTAAATTTGGTAAAAAAATCCGGATGATCATACCACCATTCTTAAAACCGGGAGACACCGTAAGCATTGTATCCACGGCCAGGAAAGCGGAGAAAACATACATTGATAAAGCTATCGGGCTTTTCCGGGAATGGGGTTTCCGCGTTGTTACCGGGCGGCATTTGTATTCCGTTCAGCATCAGTTTGCAGGAAGCGATGAGGAAAGAGCATATGATCTTCAACAGGCGCTTGACGATCCTGCCATCCGGGCTGTTGTTTGTGCCAGGGGTGGTTATGGGACAGTAAGGATCATCGATAAGATTGATTTCACGGGTTTTAGTAATAACCCGAAATGGATTGCCGGATTCAGCGATGTTACCGTTTTGCATTCCCACATTCACAGAAATTTCGGAGTACAAACCATGCATGCTCCCATGCCGGTGAACCTTCAGGATGAATATTCCAGAGAGGGGTTTGAATCCCTCAGAAAGGCATTATGCGGTGAGGATTGCAGCTTTTTCTTCCCTCCACATCCCCTGAACCGTCCGGGTTCATGCCAGGGTTTGATCACAGGTGGCAACCTTTCCATCCTTTACAGCCTTATTGGCTCCGCTTCGCAAATCAATACGGCAGGAAAAATTCTGTTCCTGGAAGATGTGGATGAATATCTTTACCATATCGACAGGATGATGCTGGGCCTGAAACGATCAGGTATGCTGGATAATCTTGCAGGACTGATGATCGGCGGGATGAGCGATATGCGCGACAATGAAACGCCTTACGGTATGACAGCAGAGGAGATCATCCTGGATGCCGTTAAAAATTTTAATTATCCCGTATTTTTTTCTGTCCCGGCAGGGCATATTTTCGAAAACAGGGTACTAATATTAGGCAGGGAAGCGGAAGTAGTTTCCGGGAGGCAAATGTCCCTGCGATATAAACCCTGAACCATGGCTGAACATAACGAAACGGGAAAAAAGGGCGAGGATATGGCCCTCGAATTCCTGCAAAAGAAAGGTTACCGTATCCTGGAACAAAACTGGCAACTGGGGAAGAATGAAATCGATATTGTTGCCCGTGACGGTGATACAATTGTCATCGTGGAAGTAAAAACCCGCACCAGCAACTGGGCCGGTGAGCCTGAGGCTTTTGTCGACCGGAGGAAACAACGCCTCCTGGTAAGGGCAGCCAATGCCTATGTCTTAAGAAAAAACCTTCAGGAAGAGGTGCGTTTTGATATCATCGCCATCCTGACCGGGGAAGAAAATACCAGGATCAACCATATCCCTGACGCATTCTATCCTACACTTTGACAAACGATTGCATTGTTTTGTACTTTTGCAGACCAAAATCATACATAATGCAGGAAAAGGGTAAAAGGGAAAATCCGGGTAAACGGAAGCCCATGGCAGGGAGGAAGAGTGCCTCCGGCAAGAAAAGTGCTGCCGGGACCGGTTCCCCGGAAGAAAAAGCCCGCCGTAAGGTTCTTCGTAAACCTGACGACAAACCATTTAAAAAAAAGCGCGACGAACATCCTGAAGGAAAAACAGGGTTTGAAAAGAAATTTGGCAAACCTCAAACGGGCAAATTTTTGTCTAAAAAGAGCCGTGAAGAAGATAAACCATCAGAATGGAAGAAGAGTCCGGTTATTAGGAAAAAACGCATAAGCAAATCATCCTATCTGAAGGGAACGGATGATGGTCTTATACGTCTCAACAAATTCATTGCCGATGCCGGTATTTGTTCACGCAGAGAAGCCGACACCCTGATCGAAGCCGGGGTCATTAAAGTTAACGGAGTGGTTGTAACACAGGTGGGGACAAAGGTTTCTCCCTCCGATAAGGTTCAATATGGTGACCAAACCCTGAGCAGGGAGATCATGCGCTATGTGCTTCTGAATAAACCCAAAGGTTTTATAACCACTACCGATGATCCCTATGAGAGAAAAACGGTGATGCAGATAGTAAGCTCAGCTTGTAAAGAAAGGATCTACCCCGTCGGCAGGCTTGACCGTAATACCACAGGGCTGCTCCTACTTACCAATGATGGCGACCTGGCTAAGAAGCTAACACATCCCAGTCACCGGGTGATGAAACTGTACCACGTTACTCTCGATAAGAACCTTACTAAAAAAGATATGCTGGCTATTGCAGAGGGATTGGAACTGGAAGATGGTTTCATCAAAGTGGATGGGATTGCCTATGACCAGGTTAGCGGAAGTAAAAAGGATATTGGACTGCAGCTTCATTCAGGAAGAAACCGCATTGTAAGGAGGATATTTGAGTCGCTCGGTTATACCGTGGTTAACCTCGACAGGGTGGTGTATGCCGGTCTGACTAAAAAGGACCTGCCCCGGGGCAAATGGCGTTTTCTTACCGAGACGGAAGTTTCATTTTTGAAAATGAAATAGTTACCAGGAAAATATCATCTCTGCCATCCGGTATATCCTGAAAAACCCTGTTCCTGCCTACGTAGTTTCCCGTGTGCTTCTCGGTTTATCACACAAACAAAAATCAATCATTATCTAATTGATTTCAGCGTTTTTAATCAATATCTTGCAGTCGTATTTCAGGATAAAAACCAACGACTATGACGAAACTCTATACACTAATCAAAAAGTTATTGTTGTTGATCATGCTGCCGGTCATTATCCTTATCCCGCGGTTTAGCCTCGGACAGGGTAATGACCATACTATTTCCTATTTCCCGTATGTGGAAAGTTTTGAATATGTTTATGGGAAGTGGATACAGGATGAAAACGACGATTTTGACTGGTCGCTGAATATTGGGATGACACCGACCGATGACACGGGTCCCTTAACAGCTTATGAAGGAGATTGTTACGTATATATCAAATCGTTTCAGAATTATCCTTCAAAAAAAGCATCCTTAACCAGCCCTGAGTTTAGCATTGAAGGGTTATCGGAACCTGTACTGGCATTTGCGTATAATATGAACGGTCGTGATATGGGTATGTTTGAGGTATTGGTAAGTATTGACGGAGGCAACACCTGGAAGGAAAGGATCTGTTATTTCAGTGGAAATAAAGGTAACACATGGTATGTAGCCAGTCTGGACCTCCGTAGGTTTGCAGAAAAAAAGGTTGTCTTCCGTTTTTCGGGAACGAGTGGTAGCGGCCCGCAGAGCGATCTTGCCCTGGATTACATTTATGTAGGTGAACAAAGTGATTTCCGTTTTAACGATGAGCGTAACCAGATAAGCAAGCCGTTTGATGTAAAGGTTTCCACCACCGGTCAGCGTCTGCAGGTTCAGATACCATCAGAATTCGTCCATCGCAGCTCCCTTGAACTGATCAACCTTCTGGGAAGCCGTGTATACAGTAATACCCAATGCGGAGCAGAATTGATGGATGTGGATGTATCCGGAATGGATAAAGGTTTGTATTTCATCAGGATCTACCATCAGGGCGAAGTGTTAACCCGTAAAGTATACATAAATAACTAGATATAACGAATAATAAACGCACCGGTAAAGCAGATGAGGGCCGGTAATCAGGGTCTTTTTCATAGTACATGTGTTAAACATGATTCAGGATTAGGGGTTAATAAATTGGGCGAAAAGTGTTGCAGAATTAAAAAGTTTAATTAATTTTGCGACGCTTTTCAATTATGTGAAGCTTATTCCTCCTTAGCTCAGTTGGTTGAGTCCCGACAAGTCGGGATTAATCAGAGGGTCGAAAGGAGAAAAAATAAAAGAAAAGATTCCTCCTTAGCTCAGT
>JAHJRE010000195.1 GCA_018831055.1 Bacteroidota bacterium | reverse complement strand
CATTTCTCCCATGATGCGGCAAAAATAAGTATTCCCAATGATAATCTTCGGTATGCCCCGGAAAACTTATCAAACAAAAGGTGTTGAAATCTTTAATGGCAATTGAAAATCTGAACTGTTAAATAGTAATTAACAGGTATTTTCTCAGTAACTCTATGAAAAAATTACACAGAGCCACGAGATATTTAATACACTGTCAATTACTAATGTGGGCCAGGAGATGTGCTTTGATCTTTGCTTTTTTGGTTCCAATAGATGAGAAACTCTCTGAATTCTGTGACTCCCCGGTGGTCATCTGTGAAATATTTCTTGCAATCAGAATAAGCATGAGTTACACATAGATTTTAATTTTATATTTGCATTCAATCTCGATAAATGAATTTTAAATGGCAACCTCACAAACTCTTCAACCCAAAAAGCACCACGGCCGGCCGGATCTTCCCGGCGAACACCGTTGGGGAGACCTCGGACAGTTGATCTTATTGTTTATATTCGGGTTCATCTGGGTTAGCGATTCATTTTTCCTGCGGTATTCAACTTTTCCGGCAGAGTACGTGCATATATGGTTGCGGGGATTGGTTGCTCTGGTTATATTATCCATTGCATGGGCCTTCGCCAGGCAAGGCATGAAAATCGTATTTGGTGAGAAACGCGAAAAGCCGGAACTTATCAATAAAGGAGTTTTTAAATTAGTCCGACATCCCATTTACCTGGGTGCCATCCTGCTATATCTTGGCCTTGTAGTTTTTACGCTATCGATTGCTTCACTTGTTTGCTGGGTCTTTATTGTGATCTTTTATATTATTATATCCCGGTATGAGGAAAAAGTACTGACCAAAGAATTTGGTGAAGCATATATCCAATACAAAAAAGATGTTCCCATGCTTATTCCTGATATTTTTGGAATAAAATTGAGATCAAACAACTAAGCGTGTAATTTTTACCTTGATACTGAAAAATATTCTCCTTATTTTTGAAAATGCAATTCTGTTGGAGATTAATTATCAGTAATTATGAAAGCTATATTGGTCATATCATATCTTGTTTCTCTCCTGACCATAGGATTTATCGCATGGTTCGTGGCAGCACATTTTTTATCAGATATTCAAAACCATGATGCTTCCTTCGCAGGCATGGGTTTGCTTGCAGTTGTGATGGTTCTGTTGCTTATAAACATTATGCTTCCCTGGAGGTGTTTTATGTGCTCCGGTGCCATCATTATGCTGGAAGGGATTGCCCTTACAGGGTTTCTCATTTTTGCTAACCAGGAACTCCTGTTCCTGTCAGTGCTCTTGCTTGTTCCGGGATTTATTCTTTTCTGGAATGGCTATAAGCACCGTGGACTGAGTCTTTATTCCATGATTCGTCCTGATAAATCCAATGAACATTAGCAGCCGGGATGAAAAACTTTATCTTCTTCTTCCGCCGTCATTCATTTATTATTCTGATCATTCTGGTGCTAACACCATTGTTTTTTATCAATATCCTCAAAACTCACGACTGGGGCGGAGATTTTGCCATGTACATCATGCAGGGGCAGAATATAATGGAAGGGAAGTCTATGTCGGAAACCCCGTATATCTATAATCCCGACAATCCTGTGTTGGGTCCGCCCGCTTATCCTGTAGGCTTTCCTATCCTGCTTTCCCCGGTTTTGGCGATTTGGGGAGCCGATATTCATATGCTGACCCTTTATATCACTTTTTTTCTGTTCCTGTTTGCAGTTTTGTCGGCGCTTTTCCTCAGGCAGGCTTTCCCGGGGCTAATCGTTTTTTTCATGGTTTTAGTGATGGCATACAATCCCTGGATGTTGTCGTTTAGAACAGAGATCATGTCGGACCTGCCATTTGCAACCTTGCTGCTGGGTCTTTCTTTATTGGTCTTCCGCCAGGAAAACCCTTCCTGGAAAAGAATTATAATCGTGGGGCTACTGGGCGGTTTTCTCATCTCCATAAGGGTTGCAGGATGGGTGTTTCCGATGGCTTTCGCACTATGGTCACTGGTGCTGGTGTTGCGAAACCGGAAAAATCCTGTTTTCAGAACGATTCCTTGTCTTGCAAAAGCTTTTGCGGTTGCAGGATTAAGCTGGGTTACCTACTTTTTTCTGAACAGAGTCATTTTCCCTATCCCGCTTGTGCAAGGGGCCGCGTATACAGGGATATGGTCTGCCGAACCCATGGGGATCACCATCCTGGAAAATATCACATATTATATAGGAGTATTGGAACATTTTTTCAATCCTGAAAACGGGCGATGGCAGTTTCTTTCCTTGTTGCTCCGGTCGTTTGTGGTGGTGTTTGCATTGCTTGGACTGGTAAACCGAATAGCGAGGCGGACCGGTTTTGTCGAATTATTGGTGCTTTGTTACCTTGGTGTTATTATGGTATATCCCTATCGTCATTCAGGATTCCGTTTTCTCCTGCCGCTGTTGCCATTTATTTTGTACTATTTCCTGGAAGGAATACATGACTTCCGCCTGGCCATCCGGTTGAATTACCGGTATAGGATGCTGGCCGGGGGGATGATCCTGGTGGTGGTATTTTTCTCCGGTACAGAAAAAGCGGTTTTAAGGAATGATTATGTGATGCCTGGGCCCCAGGAATACGATTCTGAAGAGTGTTGGCAGTATATCCGTCAAAATATTCCCCAAAACTCTGTGATCGTATTTTTTAAGCCCAGGGTGCTCTCCTTGTATACCGGCAGGAAAAGCCTGGCAAATGCCAAAAACCAGGATGCTGATTCCATGAAAGCGAGGTTTGAAGAAAATGATGCTGAGTACATTCTTATCCATCAGGCTTATTCCGATCCTGCAATACGGAATTATATGGGTAGGTTCGAACAGGAATACTTCCTTCAATGGTCAAATCAGGGTTTCCTTTTATATGTGAAAAATAGGTAAATTGCCGCCCCAAAAGAAACGTGGAGATGAATAAGCTTGCCAAACTTCTGAAAGCCTTGTCACTAATTGCAACGCGGCCATGGTTGCTTAACAATGTCTTGAACGACAGTGGTGAATGGGAAAAGTATATCGGTAAAAAATATGGTATGGATAAAGGGTTTCCTGAGGTGGACATCTGTGATGTTCTGGGGGGTGAAATGGATGACCTGATTTCTCCCTACTCATTTCTTGATGGAGGTTCCCTGCCTACCGATCTGGCCTTATTGCGCGGATTAGCAAAAGGGATAGAAAACTGCAGGTATTTTGAGATCGGAACCTGGAGAGGTGAAAGTGTAGCCAATGTTGCCATGATTGCCGAAGAATGTTATACATTGAACCTATCCCAACTGGAGATCAGGGAAGCCGGTTACTCCGAAGAATATATCCGTCAGTACGGGGTATTATCGCGTCAGTTTGATAATATCGTACATCTCAGGGGGAATTCGGTAGATTATGATTATCCGGGACTAAACCGCAAATTCGACCTGATCTTCATCGACGGGGATCATCATTATGAGATGGTTAAAAACGATAGTATAAAAGTTTTTACGCATCTTGTACATGAAGATAGCATTGTAGTCTGGCATGATTATGCCCGCAATCCGGAAACAATTCGTTATGAGGTGATGGCCGGTATCCTTGACGGGACGCCGCGGCAGTATCATAATAACCTGTATTTTGTATCCAATACCCTTTGTGCGGTGTTTTCAAAAAAAGAATGGCCCTCCCGCACATTTTCCAGCCCTGCGAATATTAATAAAGTCTTTAATGTGCATTTGCGCTCTATACCTTTTGAACCTTGAAACGGTATTATTTTTCGCGGTGTATCACTTTCCTTAATTCCTGCCTTATCTGTCGGAATCCTTGTTTCCCGAATATCCAGTCACTCTTCAATAGAGAATAGTCTTTCCTGAAAAAATACAGGATGACCAGGGATGTTGCGAAATAGGAAATACTGGTAGCCCATCCGGCTCCTGCTACATCAAAGGCAGGTATCAACAGGTAAAATGAGATCAATGAAACAGCAAGACCGATGCCTGAGGCAAGAGTGTTAAACTGGTACTTGCCGGTTCCTGAAAAATAATGGCCCACAATAATGTTAATGTTGTAGATCAGCACACCGGGAGCCAAAGCCCACATAGCTGTTTTTATTCCTGAAAACCCTTCGCCAAATATGTAAACATACGCCGATGCAGGAAGGATAAGTAACGGCAGGATGATCAGCAGGCTGAAAACAAGACTGACCTGGAGCAGCCTGACGGTGAGGCTTTGGGAGTAGCTTTTATCATCCAGATTCGCAATGCGGGCATATTGGACCAACGAAATGCTTTTACTGATGAGCCATACCGACTCCATAAGTGCAATGCCGTTGGAATAAATCCCTACACTTCCTTCCCCATGAAACGAATTGAGTATGTAATAGCTTAAACGGAAGCTGAGAAGCTGTGTGATATGGGCCAGTTGGTTCAGGAATCCGTAACGGAAGAGGTCACGTATCGCCTGTATGCTGTCGCGAAAGCGAAAGTCACGCAATAAGGGGAGTTTTCTGAGCAAAAATAATCCTGTCAGCCAGCTTATCCCAAAGGAAAAATATAAGGCAATAATATAAGCGTAAATATTGATAAAAGCAGGAAGGGAAAAGAAAATCAAAAGCAGGACAACAATAAGCAGAGGCTGAAGAAGGGAAATGAAATTGGCTTGCCGGATCTGCTCCTTCCCGATCAGGATGGTAGTGTTGATGCTTGCAAAAGAGTTAATGGCCGACAGTATGGCAATGTGCAGGGTGAATTCTGAACTTATCACCGGAAAAGCATATACAATGCCGTACGCTGCCAGGCTTATCATAACACTCCAGAAATATGAAGGAAGAAAAAGCTGGGATGTTTTGAACCGGGGAACCAGGTATACCAGTGTTGCTCCCCCAACCAGGTTTGAAAAAACAAGGATCAAGGCGATGGTAGTGATAAGCAGTCCTTGCTGTCCTTTGCCTTCAGGTCCGATATACTGGGATAAAATTATAGCAATCAGCAGGTTAAGGACTGCTGCAAGCGATCGTGTGCCGAAAGTGTTTAAGATCTTTCCGAACAATGGATGAATTTTTATTTTATGGCTGACTCATATACTCTCCGGAGATGATCTCCGATAACTTCGTTACTGAAATGATTAATTGCGTATTTCCGGAGTTTATCGGGATCGTATTTTTCAAGGTTGTTGAGCATGTAATTCATTTCCCGGTATAATGCTTCTTCGTCACGGGCACGAATAAGTATTCCAAGATCGGTGTTGAGATGTTCCTTAATTCCGCCAACATCGGACGACAGCACAGGAACACCGCATGCATAGCTTTCCAGGATCACCACAGGCAGGTTTTCGTAGTTGCTGAACATAACCATAAAATCCGCCTGAGCCATTAAACCAGCAAGTTCTGCATTTTCTTTCAATCCATAAAAGACAACCCTTTCCTTAGGCAATTTCAGTTCTGAAGCATATTCCAGGAGATTTTGATAATCAATGCCATCACCCACCATGTCGCATGCGAAGTCGTCCCTCTCTTCAAGCATGCGTTTTAACACCCGCAATATCCCGCTGATATTCTTCTGGCGGTCGTCGAAACAGGAAACATGGATTATCCTCTTGATCATTCTGTCTTTTTCCTTTTTTTGGATTCTGAACATTTTCATGTCCACTACATTTGGAATCACAATGTAGTTTCTGTTTTTGATGCCGCAATCAATCATGGCATCACGAAGATTTTCAGAAACGGGCATGATAGCAGAGGCATTCGCGGCCACCATCCGGGTTGCTATTTTCCTGAGAAAGCCCCTGTACGAATTGGTAAGGGGAAGATAACGGGTCCAATGTTCTGTAATCACATAAGGTATACCCTGTCTCCATTTTTGCAATAAGGCAATGATCCCGTGCCGGGTAAGTACATGAACATGTATGAGGTTGGGTTTTCCGTGCCGTTTGGAAATGAGGTTTATGCCTTTTCTGTGATATTTATGAAAATTGCAGATATTCAGTAATTTGTCCAGAACGCCGATGCCTGTTTTCGATTTAGGATAATATATCTTTACCACGTTTAACATTTCATCCGAACTTTCGATGATCTCAGCTTTACCGTTGCTGATCATTTCATCCTGATGGATATATAAAACGCTTACTCTGAAGTAAGTGGAAACGGAGATACCATGACGTTCGATGAAAAGTCCGGGCATTGGATCGTAACGGTGGGGGTACCATCTCGGCAAATATAAAACATGTGGCTTAGGGGCGGTTGTGCGTTGATCCATGCTTATTTTTAAGTGATATACCTGCAAAAATAAAAAACTAAAACGCTTGCTCAATAATATTAATTGCGTTTTGCAGCCTGTTAACACCAAAACCTGAAACCAATCCGTAAGGGAGCTTGTTTACCTTCAGTTCATTCACGTAAAGGTTAAAGAGGTATTCCCGTTTATCTGGGTGCTCCCTGAGCGGGTCTTCTTCCCAGGGAAGGTCGATGTTGCATAGTAAATACAGATCGTGTGGATTTGAATTTATCTGATCCAGGATCCAGGGATCACAATGACCGTATTTGACTATGCTCCAGATTTTTGTGACCAAAGCTTCTGTGTCACAGAAAAGGAATCTTTTAGCCATTCTAAGGGTTTTGTCTTCCCTTATCTTCTGTTCTTTTGCAATGAGCAGAATATCATCTTCATTATAGGGGCGATGGATATTTTCCAGGTATTCCCGGGCATATTCAGGCACCCACAGGGTACTGTAATGTTGTGCAAGTGTTTTGGCCAACTCAGATTTTCCGGTCGACTCTGGTCCTGTAATGGCTATCCTGATTGTTTTATCCTTGTCTCGCTGCATCTTTCCTCCAGGAAATATAACCGGCTATGGCCAGTATGGTTAGCACGGTGAATAATATGGCAGTAGGGTAGAGGCCCTTGTAAATATAGATTCCAACCGATACTGCATCAACTACAATCCAAACCAGCCAGTTTTCGATAATCTTCCGGGCAAGCATCCAGGTTGCAACGAAACTGAGGGCTGTTGTAAAGGCATCCCAATAGGGAAGGTCGGAATCGGTATAGTGAATGAGTATTGCCGAGATTGTCCAAAACAATACTACAGCGACCACCAATGAAACCATCATGACTTTCAGGGAGGCAAAGCTGACAGGTAACTTCTCTCCCGTGCCATTTCTTTTTCCAAAAGCCCAATGATACCATCCATAAAAGCTTATTCCAAGATAATATACCTGCAGTGACATGTCGGCATACAATTTGGCATGGATGTAAACATAAATATAAAGGCTTACCAAAACTATACTAACAGGCCAGTACAGGATATGCTGTCTGATCTGAAGGATGATGGCCACCAGTCCCAGCGCCGCTGCTATTAATTCAATATAGTTTCCTGAAATCCAGGATATCGTTTCGTTCATCAGCGATTTTCCGTTGCCACATCCAAATCAGCATTGACTACTTTCATTACGAATACGCAATGCGGTTCCAGGAATGATTCCCTGATCTCCTGCTTCAGAGTATCCATCACTTCATCATATTCACCGAATATCTGTGTACTCATGCCGTTGGTTCTGGCGGTCAGCGCCTTGTTTTTCCTGATTCTGTCGATAAATGACCGGATAGGGGGGACGTACTCACGGTTTAGTGGATAGAAGCTAATCTCAACGGAAATTTTCATACGGATAAATTATTTTAAGCAATTATGATCAGATGGTTAAATATGTGTTATTTTTATGTCAAAATTACAATTAAATATCTTCGGTAACCTAAATCCTTCCCTATGAAAAAGATTATGTCGTTTCTTGGTATTATACTGCTGATGTCGGTTATTTTGAGCAGTTGCCTTACGGTTGAAAAGAAAGAATATACCTTTGAGTTCACCGGGGCAAATTCAGGGAAGCTGACCATCAAGTATTTCAACATTATGTCGAGCATGGAAGACGGGCAGGATATGTCGGAAACCGATTTTGCCGAAATGATCAAGACATATTATGTCGGAGAGCAGTTGGAACAGGATTATCCCATGGCTACAAATATAGAAAAGAGGCTTTTTGAGGAAGACGGTGTTCTTTGCGCTGAAGTTGTGGTTGAGTTTTCCAGCCTTGAAGGTGCACGCTTATATCGTCATAAAGACATGGGGCCGTATATGTTTTGTATAAAAAGCACCTTCGATGGCGAGGAATATCTTGCATCGAACGGGGAGTATGGCGGTGAAGTCATGCCGGTTGTCTTTTGGCCGGAGAAGGAATCTGTTCTCAGGCTGGTGACTTCCATCATGCAACCGGATGAATCAACGGTTAGCCTGTTGCCCCAGTTCCAGAAATGGCAGGAAGGTAATTAGTCCCTGGGCGGCTTATCAGGCCCGGGACGCGGACCATGAGGCATCTTGTCGATCAGGTGTCTTTTATAATTTTTTTCTGCATGATAATACCTGGCGATTTTTTGAGCAGGTAAAACCTTGAATAGATTTTCATAAAAGGCTTTTTCCATGTCGAGCAATTCCTGGTCATAGGCAATTTTTTTCATAACCAGGGTCTTTATTTCCTCATCACTCATTTTGGCAATGCTTTCCGTGTCGGGCTTTTCGCTCAGCATATCTTTAAATACGTTTTTCTTTTTCCTTTCATACTCATGGTACAAAGGCCAGAAAGTGTCGGCTTCTTCATCCGTTAAATTGAGGTTTTTCTCGAGATACGAGATTTTTATGGCTTGCATCACCTCCCAGGATCTGCCAATTGATTCCCTGTCAGGCCTGGGCCGGGGTTCTTCTTCCGTTTGTCCCTGTACTGCGGTTGCTGTGATACATAGAGCAAGAACAGCAAACCATACTTTGTTGATCAAGTGTGTTTTCATATTTAAGGTTTATTTGTCATCCAGGAATAGCTTTTCAATATGATTGTCAGCAAGTATCTGGTCCAGGATAGCATCCTGATCTTCTTCAGTAATGAGATTGGTGTAGTCGAGGTCCTCATAATCCATGAATTCATACAAAAGATCGCTTTCCTGGATATCCGATAATTCTATATAATGATGGTAATAAGAGTCTTCTGAAAGCTGCCTTTGTGATGATCCATACCATAAACCTGCTATCCCTCCTCCGATCATGATCATGATCACGATAAGGGCGGCAACACGGGATATGCGAAATCCCCACCAAACTTTTCTTACCGGAGTTTCGTTTATCCTGGCTGATACGCGTTCGGCAAAATTTCCGAAGTATCCCTCCGGTGTTTTGAAGACTTCAGCATCCTTCAGTTCTTTTAAAACAACCGGTAGGTCATTCTCTTTATTAATACTATTTCCTGTTTTATTATTCATAAATGTATTGTTTTGACCGGATCATTACCGAAAGGTTTAACCCGGGTCGAGAAAGTTCATGATTTTTTTGACTGCATGATGATAGGAAGCTTTTAAAGCGCCGGTTGAAACATTTAAGATATCCGATATTTCTTCATATTTGAGTTCTTCGAAATACTTTAGGTTAAAGACCAGTTGCTGTCTGGGGGGTAAAAGGCGGATAGCATCATAAAATTTAGCCTGTATCTCGTCGCCGCTGAAGTAGGGATCCTGCGAAACTGAGGTAGATGGCAATCCTGCTCCTTCCGACATTATCCTTTTTCTTTCGCTTTGTTTTAAAAAATTCAGGGCTTCGTTGGTTGCAATCCGGTAGATCCATGTAAACAATTTCGATTCTTCTCTGAAGTTGTGAATATTTTCCCAAACCTTGACAAAAACATCCTGGGAGATGTCATCTGCATCATCATGTGATAAAACCATTCGCCGGATCAGGTAGTAAACTTTTTGCTGGTATTTCCTTACCAGAATTTCAAAGCCCCTGTTTCGGGTACTTTCGTTCCGGATCAATAATAATATTTCCTGGTCGGAAGTATCGGGCACGCTTGACTTTTTTTTTGGATGGAGTCAAATCACCTCATGTCGATGATTTCAATATCGGGATAATCATCTGCATTAAACGAAAAATCACCTGGTTTCACGGGAATATCCCAGTCCATTTTATCCAGGTTGTATTCTGTGGTTCCGCCATTTTTGTCGAAAAGGACGATCTTAAGGATTTCATTATTCTCCTTATCTATATAAAAATCAACTGAGGCGTGATTTTTATCCTCATTGGGTTTCAGTTCGATGATATATGCGGTTTTTCCTTTAAAATCTTCTTCCTTAACCGCTTTGGCTTTGTAATGGTCGTTGTAAAAGGTAAGCAGGTTAGATGGGGTAATCATACCTTCATCTTCTGTTGCGGTATTAATCTGCACTTCTTCGGCATCTTCGATGTAAGTCCAGATTGTTTCTCCATCACAGAACACTTGCTGACCGATGATCTTAAGACGGTACCTATCGTCGCTGATCAGCAGGGTTCCTTTGCCTTCATCCGTTGTTAACTGGTTGGCATCTTTCAGAATATAAGAAAAATGCACATCCACCGATTTATGACTGTCGAGTTTTTTGGTAAGATCTTCCAGGATGGCGTCGGCTTTTTTATTTTGCCCTGTCAGGGCTGTTCCTGCGACAAGGAAAATGATAAAAAGGAAATGTTTCAGCATAATGATAACTATTTATCCAAATCTCTCAAAATCTGTTCCAAAATATACTCATCTTTAACTTTGACTTCTCTTGCTTTACTGCCTTCGAAGGGGCCTACTATACCTGCAGCCTCAAGTTGGTCGATGATACGGCCGGCCCGGTTATAACCCAGTTTGAGTCTTCGTTGCAGCAGTGATGTTGATCCCTGCTGATTTTGCACAATAATCCTGGCTGCATCATCGAAGAGCTCATCACGCTCATTGGGATCAAATTCTCCAACGGCTTCACTTTCTTCATCAGCAAATTCGGGCAGATGGAAGGCATCGGGATAACCACGCTGGGAGCCAATGAAATCGGTGACACGTTCAACCTCATGAGTATCCACAAAGGCGCATTGCAGGCGAATGATATCACTTCCCGTTGCCAGCAGCATATCTCCCCTGCCAATCAGTTGTTCTGCGCCGCCCGAATCGAGTATGGTTCGCGAATCGATCTTTGAGATTACACGGTAGGCAATTCGTGCGGGGAAATTAGCCTTTATGGTTCCGGTGATGATGTTCACCGAAGGCCGCTGCGTGGCAATGATCAGATGTATGCCAACTGCACGGGCCAACTGGGCCAGCCTGGTCAGGGGATTCTCAATTTCTTTTCCCGCCGTCATGATCAGATCGGCAAACTCATCAACCACAACTACCAGGTATGGAAGGTAACGGTGGCCTTCGTTCGGATTAAGCTTGCGGCTAACGAACTTCTCGTTGTATTCCTTAATATTCCTGACCTGGGCATCCTTTAGCAACTCGTAGCGGTTGTCCATTTCTATCCCAAGCGAATTCAGTGTCCTGACTACCTTGCGTGTGTCGGTAATGATTGCCTCCTCGCTGTCGGGCAGTTTTGCCAGGAAATGTCTTTCAATCTTTGAGAAGAGTGTTAACTCGACCTTTTTGGGATCCACCATGATGAATTTTAATTGCGAAGGATGCTTCTTGTAGAGCAGGGAAGTGATGATGGCATTCAATCCTACGGATTTTCCCTGACCTGTTGCCCCGGCCATTAAAATATGTGGCATCTTGGCCAGATCGGCAACAAAACTCTCATTGGATATGGTTTTCCCAAGCCCAAAAGGTAATTCATAGCGCGATGACTGAAATCGCTCAGATCCCAGGATGGACTTCATAGGGACAGTTTCCTTTACCTGGTTAGGGACTTCAATACCAATGGTACCCTTACCGGGGATCGGAGCGATGATTCTGATGCCTAATGCGCTCAGGCTTAAGGCGATATCGTCTTCCAGGTTTTTTATCTTGGATATCCTGACCCCTGGTGCAGGAATAATTTCATATAAAGTTACTGAAGGCCCTATGGTGGCTTTGATCTTTTCAATCTGGATGGAATAATTCTGGAGGGTTTCCACGATCCTGTTCTTATTTCGTTCCAGTTCTTCTTTGCTGACCCTTACATTGTCATCCTGATAGGCATCGAGTAAGTCGAGGGTAGGATAAACGTAACTCGAAAGGTCAAGGGTCGGGTCATATAGGGTGTCGATGGTCTGATGGTCTGAAAGGGTGACCTTTTCTTCTTTTGTAGGTTCTATAGTCAGTTCGATATCTTCCTCGGCTTCAGGATCAGGATCTTCAGGAGGTGGTGGGGCTTCCGTATGGTTGTTTGATGCCGGAAAGTCTTCATCTTCAGTAACAGAGAACTCTACGGTATTGTACTTATCTTCTTTAAACTTGTTTCCGTTGGTAGTATTATCTTCTTCCTCTTCTTCCGGCAGGGTTTCTGGCCGGGTTTTTTTCTTCCAGGGTTTAAACCTTATCCTGAAAGAAAATACCAGAACTGCAAATAAAACAAATAGCAACAGGAATGCTGTTCCTACCCTGCCGATGAAACCGTTAAGCCAGGTGGTTGACTGGTGTCCAAAAATACCTCCAAGAACCCCCAGGAATGAGTTACTGTAAAAAATGTATCCGAAAGCAACAGAGAAAAAAATCAGTCCGATGAAAGAAAGCCGGAATGTTTTACCCGGTTTGAGCAACGTAATGCCAAACAACATCCTGAATCCTGTATTGAAAAGGACAAGCAGAATCAGGTAGGAAGCAATGCCGAACCATTCCTTGATAAAGAGATGCGACAAATAGGCTCCGAGTCTGCCTCCCCAGTTATCCGTTCTTAATGTTCCATCGAGGACAATGTTTGTAAAAGGGGTTTGACCGAAAAGATCATTGGCGTTATGCCCAAACCATGCAATCAGATAGGATGTAAAACCCAACAGAAGATATAGGGAAGCCAGGAAAAGGGAGAATCCCGTTACCCTTTTGAGACTATCGCTTTTCAAAAAGGTAATGAAACCGCCCTTTTCTTTTGAAGCCCGGGTTTGCTTTTTTTTCCTGGTCTTCCCTTTTCCCTGTTCGGGAACGTTACTATCTT
>JAHJRE010000194.1 GCA_018831055.1 Bacteroidota bacterium | reverse complement strand
TCGGAGAAGGGGCTCCCGCGCTAATCACACCAATCAAGGTAAATCCGGTTCAGTTTTGCAGTCACGTCTCCCCTCTCCTTCAGGAGAGGGGCCGGGGGGTGAGGTGGTGTGATCGGAGAGGGGGCCGAGGGGTGAGGTGCATTATTCATTGTTCATTATTCATTATTCATTATTCATCGCCTCCTCCAATACAGACGAAAACATCTCCCTAAGTGAAATACCAACGTATTGAGCCTGTTGAGGTATAATACTGTTTTCCGAAAGGCCTGGGACTGTATTGACCTCCAGGAAAAACAGGTCTTCATCATTAAAAATATAATCAAACCTTACAAAGCCCCGGCAATCAAGATGTTTGTATAAATGCAGAGACTTCTCACGACAGTTAAGTTCAATGTATTTGGGTATCAGGGCCGGTGTTATTTCATCGGCCACACCGGGGGTATATTTGGCTTCGTAATCAAAGAATTCTTTCTTACTCACAATCTCCGTGATCGGCAAATCAATGATCTTACCATTGAATTTCATAACCCCACAGGTTATTTCCCGGCCTTTAATGAACCTTTCTACAAGAACACTTTCGTCCTCCTGGAATGCCCTGTCTATAGCTGCCTTAAGATGCTTCTCATCCTTAACCTTGGTAATGCCCACGCTTGACCCACCCATATTAGGTTTTACAAATACCGGTAAGCCTATGGCCCTGATGATGTCTTCCGTATCAACTCTTTGATTCTTATGGATCAAAACAGAAGGAGCAGTCCTTACCCCGAAAGAACGAACCAGGTTATTGGTGAAGTATTTATTAAAGGTAAGTGCGGAGGTAACCATACCGCTGGAAGTATAGGGTATTCCAAGCATATCGAAATAACCCAGCAGCCTACCATCTTCTCCTGGAGTACCGTGAATGGCTATAAAAACGCAATCAAATAGAATCTTTTCACCTTCGGGAGATGCGCTGAAATCATTCCGGTCGATCTGGTGTGCATTGCCCTTTTCATCAATCAGCTCCCAAAGCCCGTTCTTCATCCTTACTATATAGGCATTGTATAGTTCAGAATCCAGATTCCGCTTTACAACGGCCGCACTTTTCATGGAAATATCAAATTCTCCGGAATCTCCTCCTGCAGCAATGGCAATGTTCTTTTTCATAGGCCGGCTAACCTCATCTGTTATGTTAACTAATCCTTTAATTCTTATCTTTGCGGGACCCGGACAATAAAGCCGGCAGGGCGGTAGTTATGGTTGAGGCGTCTCTGCCTGGCTGAGCCCGCTTTACCCACGTAAAGGTAGAAAAAATGAGCTTTCTCGGATTTCTGACTAAAAAGAATTTTTATCTGCACCTCGTTATCTCCGTTGTGCTTACCCTCATTTTACTCTTCATCGTTTTGCGCCTCTTAAAAACCTACACCAACCATGGTGAAGAATATGTGGTTCCGGATTTTTACGGCCGGACTATCGAAGAGCTACAATCAGAGAAATTCGACAAGATCTACGAATTTGTAGTAATTGATTCTATTTTCGACCCATCAAACAACAAGAAAGCCATTGTGATCCAAAATCCTATACCCGGTTCCAGAGTAAAGATGGGAAGAAAAATTTATGTGACCATTGTGGCCTCTTCAGCAGAAATGGTGGAAATGCCGGACCTGATAGACCTTACTCTTCGACAGGCAATCAACAGACTGCGCTCCAAAGGACTGAGAATTAACCGCCTGGAATATGCCGAAGATTTTGCAGATAATGCCGTCCTGGAACAAATTTACGATAATGAGATGATTGAGGCTGGTACCATGTTGGAGAAAGGCTCGGCCGTAAACCTCGTTCTCGGCATCGGAAGTAATCCGGAAGCACCCGTTCCTTTCCTGATCGGAAAAACGCTGTCAGAATCCCTTGACCTTATCAACCTATCGTCTTTCAACACAGGAACACAATATTTTCTGGATGAAAGAGACCCTAAACACGTAAGAGTTTACCGTCAACAACCCGAGTGGTCGGATAAAGCAACACTTACCAAAGGAATGGAAATAAATATCTGGTTGCGATCCGACTTTAGCTTTGATTTTGATGCATTGATCCGGAGTTATCAACCGGATACTGCAATAACAGATACTATAATCAGGCAGGAAATGCCGGAAGAATTTTAAACAATAAGCAATTATGCGCTATTTTCTGGTTTTCATATTCTTATCCACATTCTCAACCCTGCTTTCCGCCCAGGAAATTTTAAGCGGATTGCAATACAATCCTGTAATCAAACAAGCCAGGATTTCCCAGGGGAATGAAGATGCCTCCCGGAGGATCATTGTAGTCAAGCCTTTGCAATTGCCCTTCTTTGATGATTTTCAGCAGGAAAATATTTTCCCTGACACTTCCCGGTGGCTTGACCTGGATGTTTTTGTCAATGCCGACTTCCCATATCGCTCCGTGAATGTCGGAGCCGCTACTTTCGATGCCATTGATGAATACGGAAATCTTTACACAGGCGCCAGTTCCTTCCCTTTCATTGCCGACCACCTCACGTCAAAACCTATTCGCCTCGACTCGGTTTTTCTTCCGGCACCCAGGGCAATAACCCTTGCAGACTCTGTCTACTTCAGCTTTTTCTTCCAACCCCAGGGAAGAGGAAACAAACCGGAGACCTGGGATAGCCTCGTTTTGCAATTCGGACATCCCAGCGGAGATTCAGTTTATGTTTATTCCGACTCCATTCCTGTTCCCATCAGCGCTTATATACAACCCGGCGATACCATCTTCCCACTCGATACTCTCTTTGCACCACCCTACTGTGATTCCAACAAATACGTGATCGCCGACAGGTATTATTTTTTCGGGGATACGGTTATCATGCCCTGTAAAGATGTTTTTATTCCCGACTATAACTGGAAAACAGTCTGGGCTTCGGAAGGAATGGCTCTGGATACCTTTTATGCCAGGTTTGGAACATACTCCCTGCAGGTACTCATACCCATTACCGATAGTGCCACCTGGTTCAGGAAAGATTTTATGTTCCGCTTTTATAATTATGCCAGCCTGGCCACCAGCAATGTTCCAAGCTGGAGGTCCAACACCGACCACTGGAATCTTGATTATGTTTATCTGAACATTGGGCGTTCACCGGGAGACACCACTTACAGAGATATCAGTTTCGTAGAAAAAGCGCCTTCCATGTTGATAAATTACCAGTCGATGCCCTATTCCCAATATAAAAACGACCCGACCAATGCGTTGCAGGACTCCATCCGGCTGTTCATCAGCAACCTTTACAATGAAGCCTTTAACACTGATTACGGGTATACTGTTACTGAGGTAGGTGGCTCTGTCGTCCATTTTCATGACGGTGGAGGATGCAACCTGCCTCCCTTCTATTCGTTCGGGTACCAAAGGTGCGACCAAACCTGCGGTGCATCAAGGGCTTGTCCGACCATCGATTTCATCTACCCACTCGGCTTCGGTAAAGATAGTGCCGCCTTTGAAGTCCGCCATGTGATCAGCGGTTTCACCGCCTCCGACACCGTTGGGGATACCATTACCCTGAATCAGGAATTCTATAATTATTATGCTTATGACGATGGAACACCCGAAGCCGGTTACGGCATTAACCTTGCCGGAGGAAAAGTAGCTTACCGCTTCCGGCTTAATGAAAGAGATACCCTCCGGGCTATACGGATGTTCTTCAACCGTACCGAAGGTAACGCCAACGATCAGTACTTCGACCTCGCTGTCTGGCGCGATAACAACGGTGAACCCGGGGAAATGGTCTATCGCCAACTGGACCTCAAACCCAAATTCTCAAACGATCTTTACCATATACAAACATATTACCTTGAAGAGCCTGTCCCTATTAATAATGTATTTTATATCGGCTGGATACAATCGACAGGCGATAATCTGAATGTTGGATTTGATACTTACAACGACGCATCGCCCAATATTTATTACAATGTTTATGGTTACTGGGAAAAAACAGCATTTACCGGATCCCTCATCATGCGTCCGGTCATAGGAAAACCCTTCGACCCAACCGGCATCCCGGGAAAAACAATGCAAAATACTAACCTAAGCATTTATCCAAACCCTGCTTCAGGAGACCTTATCCATATTATCCTGGAATCCAGCCTTTCTGATTACAGTCCTGTACTTGAGGTATTCAATGTTGTTGGAGAAAGGGTTCTTGTGATGCCTTACAACGAAACACTTAATGTATCAGGACTACCTGAAGGATTATACATAATCAGGGTTTTAATCCCCGAAACCGGTAAAGCGTTTACCGGGAAAGTGATTATCAGCCGCTAAGATTGCCTTGCACATGGATGAAAGACCTGATATCCGCGAAGAAGAACAGGATCTTTATGAACATTACTGCTTTGTGGTGGATAAAGGGCAAAGCTTGCTCAGAATTGACAAATTCCTGATGTATAAGATCCAAAATGCATCCAGGAACAAGATCCAGAATGCTTCCCGCGCAGGTAACATCCTGGTGAATGAGCAGGCTGTTAAACCTAACTATAAGGTCAAACCCGAAGATGTTATATCTATCGTTCTATCCTACCCTCCAAGGGAAATAGAGATCATTCCTCAGGATATACCTATTGATATAGCCTATGAAGATAATGACCTGATCTTCATCAACAAACAAGCCGGAATGGTAGTTCACCCCGCATACGGAAACTACACTGGTACCCTGGTGAATGCCCTTACTTATTATATGCGCAAGCAAAGCGGCGACCCCGAAGCTTTCCCATACCTCGTGCACCGTATTGACAAAGACACTACAGGCATCATGGTAGTAGCAAAAAATGAAATTGTGCAGTCAAAACTGGCAAAGATCTTTTTTGATCACGATCTCGACCGCAGATATATTGCCCTGGTATGGGGAGATCCGGGAAATGATGAAGGAACCATTACCGGAAATATCACACGCAGTAACAAAGACCGGAAGATATTCACGGTAACGGAAGAAGAAGACAAAGGCAAACATGCTATAACTCATTACAGGGTTTTAAAGCGCTTCCGTTATGTAACCTTAGTGGAATGTACTCTCGAGACAGGCAGAACACATCAGATCAGGGTTCATTTCAAGCATGCTGGACATCCCTTGTTCAATGATGAAACCTATGGTGGTAATGCAATACTGAAAGGCACCACCTTCACCCGGTACAGGCAGTTTGTAGAAAATTGTTTTAAAATACTACCCCGTCAGGCTTTACACGCAAAATCCCTGAGATTCAATCATCCTGTTACAGGAAAACCGGTATTCATAGATTCGGAATTACCTCAGGATATGCAGGAAGTGATTAACAGATGGGACAATTATACCCTTCATAACAACGGGGAACAGAATTAATTCACAATTCCGAAGATTTTCAGTTCAGGATGATAAGCTTTTCAGGATCAAACTCTTTTTCATCGACCTTATACTTCACAAAATACATACCCTCACGCAATTCGGGCAATTGTATCCTGTAAAGATTCGATGATTGCTCCTCATGGAGTTCTTTTACCATGCGGCCGGTTATATCATAAAATTCCAGGATGACAGAAGTAGCTCTATCCCTGCCAAGATCCATATAAAAGTGATCCACAGCAGGATTGGGATAAAACAAAGCTCTTACTTCAATATAATCCCTTTTCACGAGAGTATCGGAGAAAATTCCGTCGCTGATGGCAAGTCGTACATCATACCTGCCAACACTGTTATAGCCTACATTAATAGAATCATGGATGGTGGAGCTCCCCGGATTGCCCGCCTCAAAATACCAGTCCCAGAACGCCGGCTTACCCGATGATTGATCCAGAAAAGTAACATAATCACCCGTGGTGATCGCAATCTTATCAGCATAAAACCCGGCTGAGAGAATATTTCCATAACCAAAACCTTCAAGTTCCGTTACTCCTGTATTATCAGGATCGAGCCAGGGTTTGAGCTGGGTGGAAGATATGCTGCCATTTGACTCCCAATGCCAGCTAAACTTTCCATAATAGTCCGGACCCGAAGTATTCTGACAGGAAGCAGCTCCTCCAGTCAGGGTTCCTGCTATCTGATGCTGCTCGTTGAAAATCGGCGAGCCTGAAGAACCACCCTCCGTAACCCCATGACCTGAAACTGTTTCCGCCCATACAACCCTCCAGTACATAGCATCAGGACTGGTGCCTCCGGAATTGTATTCGCTGGATATCAAAGGTTCGGTGTAAGTTGATATCTTTTTTATATCGCCTTTGGGATGATGAATCCCTACCCCGCTTTCGCTGCTGCTGTTGTTACGGTTCCATCCATTGAAATAGGGATTGTAACTTTCGGGCAAATCATCTCCAAGCAACAGCAATTTAAAATCCGACCCCAACGATGGATTATTATATCCTTTTGCTATTAGTGTTGACCCTGTGATCGTCTGTGAAAGAGGGCTGATCAATGGATTTTCACAACCTGCGGCTTCGTAGTTAAAATAAAATACCCACTGCGAATAATCCCCGGTTGAAGCATCGGGTCCACAATGGTTTGCAGTAAGGAAGTATGGCGTGCTATCCTGCCGCACATTATTAACCAGCGATCCTGTGCACAGGTATGCCGATCCTCCTTCCTTCAAAATGATCTTTGCCACGCCCCGCTTTTCATCTTTCCAGGCATTGCCTTCCGGACAGTTTACATTAACCTCGCAGGGGCCGGAATCACCAAACCCGCGTAAATCACCTAGGTTCTGGTAAGCATACAATATCTCGTTCACCTCCAGCATAAGATCATTCACTGTCGCTGTCGGTCCGTTATATTCCAGGATCAATTCATCTCCAGGTATCAGTTCCGTAGCAAACAAACCCCTTTCCGTGTTGTTATCCTGTGTAAATGCACCTATGATCTTTGAGTAATCCGGCGTATAAACAAACAGCCTTCCTCCTTCCGGAATCCTGAAGGAAGAATAATACAATCCGAGCCCAAGTGCACCTCGTACCCTGATCCCCAATCGCCATATGCCCTGTCCATCAGGAAATACATCCCAACGGCCTGAGTTCTCCGGTCTTAGCGAAACGGCAATGGTTACCCCAACCTTTGGTGGTAATTTTTCACGAGTGTCTGGTTCAATATAAGGTGCGTTGAATTCCTGGAAAACCACTTGCTCATTGGCTGATTTCCAAATTATACTAAGAGGTTGCCCCCCATGAGAAATCTGTCCGGATATTATCTCCGGCACCAGGAACCACGCAACAAGAAAACAAAAAAATGTCTTTTGGGATCGTTTCATACTCGCCGTTATCAATATTGCAAATATAAAAAAAGGCTGCCTGATTTTACCGGATTGTTTTCCGGTGAAGCAGGCAGCCTTTCCTGATAAAAATATCTGCTATTTCATCAGATATAGTTTATGATTCGATGATTTTCCGTCATATTCCAATCGCAGGAAGTAAATACCGTTGGCTTCCCCGCTAAGGTCAAGGGTCACCTGGGTATTTCCTTCTTCGAGAATGGTTCTGCTCACCTCAAGGCCAATGGCATTGATAACATGTATGATAGCACGATTGATGCCTTCTTCCACTTTAACGGTAAAATTGCCTTTGGATGGATTGGGGAAGATTACCACGGGATCTTCACCCTGGAACTCATTCACTCCGACACCACCAACAATGATATACCCGGATTTCTGGATGTAATGTGAACCCAGATCATTGGAAACGGTTAGTTTGACGTCATATTCTCCCGGGTTATTATAGGTAACAGCCGGAGGTGTTTGACCTGTGTATGCTCCCGGCGATCCTCCGAAGAATTTCCATGACCAGTTTGTTGGGTCATTGATCGAGAGGTCAGCAAAAGTGACCGATTCTCCGGCAAGAATTGATGTCTGATCGGCTTCAAATTCGGCGAAAGGTCCTCCAACCGTGATATAAGCCTCTTTTACCAACATATCGTCGCCATATTGGTTTGTAGCAGTGAGAGTCACATTATAGTTTCCGGTCTCATCGTATTGTATTCCCTGGGGATCCTGATCGGTGGATGTCTCAGGAACTCCTCCGGGAAACTCCCATAACCACTCGATGGGATCGTTAGAAGAGATATCTTCAAAATTGACCGACTCTCCATTCTGCAGGTAGGTATTATTAGCAGTAAAGTCGGTTTCAGGCGCCCCGACAATGATCATCTCGAGGCTGTCTTTGGTAGCTGAACCGGCTGAACTGGAGGTTGTGAGTGATACATCAAAACGGCCGGCAGCGGCATAGGTTACCAACGGAGGATTTTGCCCGGAATATGTTGCCGGATCCCCTCCTTCAAAGGTCCATTCCCATTCGGTGCAGTTACCTGCTGTCATATCAGTAAACTGAACGGATTCCCCGGGCTGCAAACTGGTAACATCGGCAGAAAAGCCGGGGGAAGGTGCAGTGGGATTATACATTCCATCCCATACCTCTACACCGGTATTCAGCGGATCAAGCCAGGGTTTTAATTGCTGTGAAGGCAGGCTGCCCATTTGATCCCACGAATAAGAAAGCTTACCGTAAAGACTGTAAAGCGGATCCTCGCAGTCGTCAGGTGGGCCCCCGGTGAGGTCACCCACGATACGACCATCCTGATTAAACAAAGGAGAACCGGATGAACCACCCTCTGTGATAGAGGTGCCGTGCGTCGTTTCTGCCCACCATACCCTCCAGTGCGACAAAACACCGTAGTTGTTCCACTGTGATGATGCGGCAGGAAGAGTAAAAGTGGATATTTTCTTTATGTCGCCGGCAGGATGGTGAATACTGACACCGCTGTCGGCAGGAACATTCCTTCTGTCCCAACCATTGAAATAAGGACTGTACGATGCCGGAACACCATAATTTAGCTGTAACAGCAGAAAATCGGAACCGGGCTCGTAATCCCCTTCAGCTTTCTTGGCACAACCGGTTTGTGACTGTGTCGATGGACCCCAGTTTCCTGTACATGTTGATGATTCATAATTATAATAGAACACCCACTGGTTCATATCAGCTACCGTCGCCCCTTCACCGCAGTGGAAAGCTGTAAGTACGTATGGTGTTTTATCCTGTGCTGTATTATTGATCAGTGATCCTGTACACAAATAGTAACCCCAACCGATCTTCATATACTGCTTCACCACACCCTTCTTTTCGTCCTGCCAGTTATCACCTTCAGGTGAACAAATAATATTGATCATACACCATAGCGACCCACCCTTTTCAACGTAATCAAAACTAACACCACGGTAATTATATGCAATTTCTGAAATTGCAAGATTGGGCATTATCTCCGTGCCTGCCGGATGGTAATACTCAAGGGTAACTTTATCGCCCTGCACAAGCTGTGTAGCAAACATACAGTCGGGATTGTTGTTCTCTTCGGTAAAAGCGCCAATCACCTGATCCTTCTTTTCATTATACAGGAAGAGCTTGCCACCATAAGGCAGCCAGAAATCATCGTAATAAACGCCCAGGGCCATAGCTCCTTCGGAAACAAGAGTAAGTCTCCATATCTTATCCCCGTCCGGCAACTCAGTCCAGGTTCCTGAATTCTCTATACTCAGATTTACCGGGACAGACACACCTACCCGGTATGGCTTCGGAAACGCGTCAACGGCATTCTGTTCATCCTCAGCATAGATTGCATTCATATCCGGTGCCGGAAATGCCCTGGTATCAAATGTATTATCCAGGCCGCTTATCAAAAAACTCGGGGGTAAGCCTCCCTCGCTGCGTTGCCCCAAGGCCTGTTGTCCTATTCCCATAAAAATAATGGCAAGAAACAGAATAGAAATTCGTGGTAATAAATTCATAACTAAAGATTTAATGGATAGCTTCTTTGGTTTACGCAACAAAGATAATATTAATTTGACAACCGGTTCAATCCATGATGCCCCATATTTTTGAATTATTAGTTGTACTTTTGGGCGGCATTCCCAAATCAGGATATATGAATCATATTTCAAAAGTTCTACGCGATTATCCTGGCACCCGCTGGGCTATGATGCTGCTTGTTAGCTTTCTCATGGCTGCTAACTATTTCTTTTATGATGTTTTAAGTCCGCTCAAAGCCACACTGCAGGAGCATCTGAACATGTCGTCCCAGGATTACGGTATCATCGTTGGTTTCTATGCATTCCCCAATACTTTCCTCCTGATGGCCATCCTTGGGGGGATAATTCTCGATAAACTGGGGATACGGCCTACAGGATTTCTGTTTGCAGTATTCATGCTTATCGGGGCATCCCTAACTGCTTACGGAGCTTCGGATTATTTCCATCAGGGAGGTATAGGCTACAAATTTATGAGCTCCTTCCTTACAGGTTATTCCCCGGAAGTGAAAATGATGTCGCTTGGTATGCTGATCTTTGGACTGGGAGCAGAAACCAGTATCGTAGTAACAAGCAAGATCCTGGTAAAATGGTTTAAAGGTTATGAGATTGCCCTGGCCTTTGGAATAAACCTGGCACTAGCGAGGATAGGCACGGCACTGGCTTTTGTGCTTCCGGAAAGTATGGCTCAGGCTTTCAACTACACAACCCCGGTGTGGTTTGGGGTGATGTTACTGCTGATCGGCTTTTTAGGATTCCTGATTTATATGATGTATGATATCAAACTTGACAGGCAGGTAAAAGATTCGGAAAGGCTTTTATCAAAAGACGAGGAATTCCACTTCAGCGATCTGAAAAAACTGTTTACCAACCGCTCATTTCTTTTTATCACTGCACTTTGCGTTACTTTCTATGCTGCTGTATTCCCGTTTCTTAAATATGCCCCCGATTTTATTTACCATAAATACGGTATTTCAAGAGAAACAGCAGGACTGGTGGCATCCTTCCTGCCGTTCGGCACAGTGGTGTTTACTCCCTTATTCGGATTATTTGTCGACAAGATCGGTAAGAGTGCGTCTATGATGATCTATGGCTCAGTGATGCTCATCATAATTCACCTTTTATTTGGTTTGACAGGTTTTAATCCATACGTACTCATGATATTACTGGGAATAGCCTTTTCGCTGGTACCCGCAGCTATGTGGCCTTCTGTAGCCAAGATAGTGCCGGAAGCACGTATTGGGACCGCTTACGGGGCCATGTTTTCATTGCAGAACCTGGGGCTTTTTGCCGTTCCCATCCTGGCTGGAACCATACTCGATTCCACGAATCCTGGTGTTACACCCGAAATGATAGAAGCCGGTGCACAACTTAATTATACTCCCACAATCCTTATGTTCGTAATTTTCGGTGTGCTGGGCGTGATCTTTGCATTCCTCCTGAAGTGGGATGACAAACATTCGGGATATGGTCTCGAATTACCATCCAACAGTAAAGAAAATTAATCGTCATGGAAATGAAAACCATCATAGTTACCGGAGCCGCAGGATTCATTGGAAGCATTGTCATAAGTTATCTGAACAGCCGGGGTTATGATAATATCATTGCTGTAGATGAGTTTTCACGACAAGAAAAGAATATAAATCTACAGAATATATCGGGTCTGATAAAGATTAACCGGGACGAGCTCTTTTCCAGGCTGAAAAAAGAAAACATCAGAACGGATTTCTTTTTCCATATCGGCGCCCGAACCGATACAACAGAATTCGACAAAAAAGTATTTGATAGGCTAAACACGGGGTATTCCAGGATGGTGTGGGAATATTGCACCATGCATCAGGTCCCGCTTATCTATGCCTCCTCCGCTGCTACATACGGTCTGGGAGAACATGGATATGAAGATGACCATAAGCTTATTCCCCTTCTCAAACCACTGAATCCTTACGGGGATTCGAAAAATGAGTTCGATATCTGGGTTTTAAAGCAACAGGAACAACCTCCATGCTGGGCCGGGTTTAAATTCTTTAATGTATATGGCCCCAACGAATACCATAAAGGCAGGATGGCATCCGTCATTTTCCATGCCTTCAGGCAAATCCAGGAAACCGGGAGAGTCAGACTCTTCCGGTCACACAAGGACGGATACCGTGACGGAGAACAACTGAGGGATTTTATTTATGTTAAAGATGTGGTGGATGTTCTTCTGCATTTCATGGAAAACCGACCGGAAAACGGCATTTACAATCTGGGAACAGGTAAAGCCAGAACTTTTCTCGACCTCGCAAAAGCAACCTTTTCCGCAATGGGAGTTCAACCCCAGATCGATTTCATCGACACACCCGCCGACATCAGGGATAAATATCAGTATTTTACAGAAGCACGAATGGAAAAACTTCTTTCCACAGGTTATCCCGGTAAATTTCACTCCCTCGAATCAG
This sequence comes from Bacteroidota bacterium, assembly GCA_018831055.1. Lineage (NCBI taxonomy): Bacteria > Pseudomonadati > Bacteroidota > Bacteroidota bacterium. The sequence goes on along the minus strand of JAHJRE010000194.1, from coordinate 10,857 downwards.
GAATTGCCGATTATGTGAAAAATTACCTCATTCCTGGAAGATATTTATAAAAATGTGTGTGTCTGTAAAAACTAACAGATGGCTGCAGGTTGCAATCTGCAGGCTGCAAGCTGCATGCTTCAAAATAATGCCTTGCGAAATTGTTAATTAACAAATAATATTCTATTTTTGCACCCTCAAAAATTTGAAGTAATCCTAAAATACATACCAAATGCAAAGTAAAGGTGCTATTAAGTTTTTTGCTATTGCTTTTGCGATTGTTTGTCTCTTCCAGCTTTCTTTCACGTTTTTTACTTCTAAAGTAGAAAGGAATGCCAAAAGTTATGCATTCAGTGAAGCTTCTGATAAACTTGCAAAGCAAATGGCAAAAGGAGATGAGCTGAGAGAAACCTATCTTCTGGACTCCATTCACAAAGCAAGACAGACGTATTACCTCGACTCCATGTCGAATCAGGTTGTTTATGACATCCTGCTCAGGGAATACACATATCAGGAAACCAAGGAAAGAGAGATCAACCTGGGTCTTGACCTCAAGGGGGGTATGAACGTGACCATGGAAATCAATGTTGGCGACATCGTCAATGCCCTTTCCGGTTACAGCCAAAATCCAACCTTTGTGGAAGTTCTGAACCGCACTTACTATAAACAACGCAGCAGCACCAAGGATTTTGTGTCTCTTTTCGGTGAAACCTGGGATGAAGTAGCACCTACCGAAAGCATGGCGGCTGTATTTAACATCGTAGAATTAAAAGATAAGATCTCTTATAATTCGACCAATGCTGAAGTACTGGATGTGATCCGGGAAGAGACGGAAGGAGCTATAGACCGTTCTTTCAATATTCTTCGTACCCGTATCGACCGTTTTGGGGTAACCCAGCCTAATATTCAGAAACTGGCTACATCAGGGCGTATCCTGGTTGAGTTACCTGGTATCAAAGACCCCGCCCGTGTCAGGAAACTTTTGCAGGGAACAGCAAAACTGGAGTTCTGGGAAACGTATGATTTGCCGGAAGTTATAAATTACCTGGTTGAATCCAACCGACGCCTCCGCACCATCATGGGCACCGAGGAAATTACAAATGAAAACCGTCCGGAAGGTGAAGACATCGAAGCTTTACAAAACGATCAAAGAGAAACCCTCACCACTGAAGAAACCGTTGATACGGAGGGAGGCGCGCTGATTACCGAAACCACCATTACCGAAGAGGATACTGCAGCCGGAAGCAGCCTGCTCGACCAGATCGAAAGCGACACCTCTCTTAGTGCCCAGGATCGCTCTTTTGAGGACTATGCCAAGGAAAACCCGCTGTTTGCCTTTCTGCTGGTTAATATCGACCAGGAAAACAGGCCTATACAATCAGCCACTGTAGGTTATGCAGCCATAAAGGATACTGCCCGTATCAATACTATGCTTAAGAGAACCCGCACAATTTTTCCACGCGATCTTAAGTTGACCTGGACAGTAAAACCCCGCCAGGAAGGCAGCAATATCCTGGAACTTGTCGCCCTTAAAGCTACCGGTAGAAACAATAGCGCAGCCCTTGGCGGAGATGTGATTGTAGACGCACGCCAGGATTACAGCCAGACCGGACAGGTAGAAGTAACCATGGCTATGAATGGGGAAGGTGCCAGGGTATGGAAGAGAATCACCGGCGAGAATATCGGCAAGCAGGTTGCCATCGTTCTCGACGGATATGTTTATTCATACCCGAATGTTAACGATGAGATCCCCAATGGAAGATCATCTATCACCGGTATAGGAAGCATAGAAGAAGCAAAAGACCTTGCCAACATCCTGAAAGCAGGTAAATTACCTGCCCCCGCCAGGATAGTTGAGGAAGCTGTTGTTGGCCCCTCCCTGGGTCGTGAAGCCATTACCTCCGGATTATGGTCGTTTGTGCTCGCATTTAGCCTGGTACTTCTTTATATGATACTTTATTATAACCGTGCCGGATGGATCGCCGACCTTGCTCTGCTTACCAATATTTTCTTCATATTCGGTATCCTTGCTTCACTGGGTGCAGTATTGACACTGCCCGGTATCGCCGGTATCGTTCTTACACTAGGTATGGCAGTGGATGCCAACGTAATCATTTATGAGCGTATCAGAGAAGAAATCCGCGCCGGTAAAGGAATAAGGCTTGCCATAAGCGATGGTTACAAAAATGCGTACTCCGCCATCATCGACGGTAACGTTACTACATTGCTTACAGGTATCGTTTTGTACGTTTTCGGAACCGGCCCTGTACAAGGTTTTGCCACTACCCTCATCATCGGTATCCTTTCCTCACTCTTCTCAGCTATATTCATTTCAAGACTCATCTTCAACTGGCTGCTGGATAAAAACAAGGAAATCAATTTCGATAACAGCATTACACGGAATATCCTTGCTAACGCAAAATTCGACTTCCTGAAAATGCGCCGGGGAGCTTATATATTCTCCTCAGTGATCATTATAATAGGGATCGCATCGTTGTTTGTCAGAGGCTTGAACTTCGGAATTGACTTCAGTGGTGGGAGAACTTATGTGGTACGTTTCGATCAGCCCGTGAACACTGCCGACATACGCACAGCACTAACCGCTGAATTTGACAATGTTGCCCCGGAAGTAAAAACTTTCGGCCCGACAACTCAGGTCAAAATCACTACGAAATACATGATCGACGATGAATCGCCGGCTATCGATTCCATCATACAAACCAAACTCTACAGCGGTTTGAAGCCTTTCTTCCAGAAAAATGACCTGGCTTACAAAACCTTTGCTACGGATGTGGAGACCAGCGACAAACTCATCGGTATCTTAAGTTCGCAAAAGGTTGGGCCTACCATTGCAGATGATATCCGCAATAAAGCCATCCTGGCCGTTTTCTTCGCTCTGGTAATTATCTTCGTTTATATTGCCATAAGGTTTAAAAGATGGCAGTTTGGTCTGGCCGGGGTTATTGCTTTGTTCCATGACTCCATGATCACCATCGGGCTGTTCTCGCTGTTCTATAATGTTTTACCTTTCAGCCTTGAGATCGACCAGGCATTTATTGCCGCCATCCTGACCATTATCGGTTATTCCATCAACGATACTGTTATCATCTTCGACAGGATCAGGGAGTATAACTTCCTGTATCCCAAGAAAGAGCTTTCGGTTAACATTAACAATGCCCTCAACAGCACATTGGGCAGAACCCTGAATACCGCGGGTACAACCATTGTTGTATTGCTTGCCATATTTATCTTTGGTGGTGAAATAATCCGTGGATTCACCTTTGCATTGCTTATCGGTATTGTCATCGGAACATATTCTTCACTGTTCAATGCAAGCCCGATTGCCTATGACCTGCTCACCAGAAGGAAGACTAAAACGTTGAAAAAAAAGTAATTCGAGAATAACAAACAAGAGGAAAAAGTCCGGTTAACGCACCGGACTTTTTTTTATTTTTGCTTAATGAGCTTAACCCAGACACTCATACATAATCTTCTTTTCCTGGATATTTCAGGAGGCGAACTATTGATCATTCTGATCGTGGCCTTCCTGGTATTCGGACCTCAGCGTATCCCCGAAATAGCGAGAAAAATCGGACGGGGTATGAGTGAGATCAAAAAAGCTTCCAACCAAATTCGTAACGAAATCAACAAAGAAGTAAGGGATGTAAAAAATTCCGTCAGTGTAAATCTTGATGAACCGGCCAGGAAAGCTAATCAAACACAGGAAACCGCAATTCCAAAAACTGAACATAATCCTGACAAAAACAAAGATAATATTTTGTAGAGAATGTAGAGATAACAAATAAAACCGGCAACTTGCCGTTTAACTTCAGAAAGTATTGTAAAAAGATGAGATTAAATAGATTATTCTTCTTATTATCCGTTTTTTTCTTTCTCCTTTCCTCCCTTTCCTACGGGCAGGAAAAGAAAAGGGCTATTACGCGCAGTGCGGATGACGCTTTCGAAGACCAGCGCTATGCCGTGGCCATCGACCGTTATCAGAAAGCTTATTCGCGGGCTAAAAAGAATAAGAATGAAAAAGACCGGATCACGTATCAGCTTGCCGAATGTTACCGTCTTACCGGTGAATTCAAAAAAGCCAAGGGCTATTATAAACGGCTGATCCGCAGCAATTATGAACGTAAAACCCCTCTCATTCTCCTCCATTATGCCGATATCCTGAAAATGGATGAAGACTTTAAGGAAGCTAAGGATTATTACAACCTGTATGCCGAGAAGGTACCGGATGATCCAAGAGGCCCGAACGGAGCCGCATCCTGTGACATGATAGAGGAATGGATAGCAAATCCAACCAAGCACGAAGTAGAGTATATTAAAAAGATCAATTCCCGTGAATCTGATTTTGGCGCCGTTTACGGCAGCGATAATTACAACGATCTTATATTTACCTCAACACGTGAAGGAGCGACAGGAAAGGGAAAAGATGAGTGGACAGATCAGAGCTTCAGTGATCTTTTTTATACACGCATCGACAGAAAAGGAGAATGGAGCGAACCTGTGCTCCTGACCACCGAAGAAGACGGAATCAACACCGAAGCCAATGAAGGCGCACCTGCCATGAACAGCCGTTATACAGTCTTGTACTTTACCCGCTGTCCGAATGTGGAAGAAAGAAATATGGGGTGCCAGATATACAAAGCTTCCCGCTCGGGACGTACCTGGAGTAAGCCTGAAATGGTAAGACTCAGCAACGACTCTTCCGAAGCCATCGGCCATGCCACCCTCAGCAAGAATGAACTTATCCTTTATTTCTCCAGCGATCGCAAAGGAGGATACGGGGGTAAGGATATCTGGGTTGCTTTCCGTGAAACTAAAGACGAAAACTTCAGTTATCCATACAACCTGGGGCCGGAGATCAACACTCCCGGTGATGAGCTTTTCCCCTTCCTCCGAAACGATACTATCCTGTATTTTTCCTCCGATGGCCATCCCGGAATGGGCGGACTCGATATCTTCTATTCAATGATCGATACTTCAGGAAACTGGACAATCCCCACAAACCTGATGTATCCCATGAATTCAACCTATAACGACTTCGCCATCATGTTCCATCCGGAAGAAGAAAAAGGGTTCTACGCTTCCGACCGTCGTGGTGCCAAAGGCGGAGATGACATCTTTTCCTTCACTGTGCCACCCCTCGAATTCACCATCCAGGGAACCATCACCGACGACCGAACCTTGCAGTTTGTGCTGGATGCCGTGGTTACCCTGATCGGTTCCGATGGTGTGTCGGTATCAACACGTTCCAACGATAAAGGATTTTATATGTTCGGAACCTCCCAGGTGAAAAAGAACACTACCTACGACATCCTGGTAACCAAGGAAAATTACTTTAATTCCAAGACAACCTTAACTACGGTCGGAGAAGAAGTAGGACGTGATTTCATACGCGATTTCGTATTGAAGCCCATCCCGGAAGAACCGATTGTGCTTCCTGAAATACTCTATGACCTTGCAAAATGGGATTTAAAACCCCAATATGAAGACTCCCTGCAGGGCCTTATTACTACTCTTGACGAAAACCCGAGGATAGTTGTTGAGCTCGCATCCCACACCGACGCCCGCGACACGGAGGAAAGAAATGACATCCTTTCCCAGAAACGAGCCCAATCGGCAGTTGACTATCTTATCCTTCGTGGAATCGACCCCTATCGACTCGTTGCAAAAGGATATGGGGAACGCCAGCCCAGAGTGCTTCTCAAAGATATGACCCGTGATGGATACACTTTTAAAAAGGGTGATGTGCTAACCGAAACCTATATCGAAGCCCTCCCATCCACAGAGATAAAAGAAGCCGCCCACCAGTTGAACCGGCGAACAGAGTTCAGAGTACTCCGCAAGGATTATATCCCCAGATCAACAACCCAGGAAGAAATCGCTGAGGTCAAGATAGAAATTAACCCGGAAGATAACGTTGTGATATTCAAAACCGAACCGAAAACCGGAGCATACCAGATACCATGCATCATTAACGGATTCAACGAGGAATTTACCTATGATGCCAATACGAAAGCCCAGGTGTCGGCCGAAAAGGCCCTTGATATGCTTAGAAAGGGTATTATCGACAAATCCGATTTCCGGGGTGATCCTGCTGAGATCCTGGGAGATAATACCATCAGGAACAATTCCATATTTGTAGTCAAGGAATTGAGGATAGGGTCTAAAACACTGCAGGATATTGAAATGGTTGTCAACCAACGCCTGCAATACCCCATTGTTTTCGGTAACTGGCTTCTCGACAAGGTTGGAAAATACAATATTAACGATAAGACCCTGAGGATCACTTTTGAATATAAGTAAATGAGCGAGGAGCAAACAAGGTATGGTAAACGGGGTGTGTCTTCCTCCAAGGAAGATGTTCACCGTGCCATCCGGAATATCGACAAAGGACTGTTTCCTAATTCATTTTGCAAAATCATACCCGATATTTTGGGTGGTGACCCGGATTTTTGCAATATCATGCATGCTGATGGGGCAGGTACCAAATCCTCACTAGCTTACCTTTACTGGAAAGAAACGGGAGACCTGCGGGTTTGGAAGGGTATAGCCCAGGATGCTATCGTGATGAATACTGACGATCTTATTTGCTCAGGAGTCACAGGAAACATGCTGCTCTCTTCCACCATTGGCCGGAATAAGAACCTCATTCCTGGTGAAGTGATAGCCGCCATCATCGAAGGAACGGAAGAATTCCTGGCCAACATGCGCAGCATGGGAATCAATATAATCCTTACCGGAGGTGAAACGGCCGACCTGGGTGATCTGATAAGAACTGTGGTGGTCGATTCTACCGTCACAGCCAGGGCGAAAAGGGAAGAGATCATCAATATAGCCATCCAACCAGGGGATGTAATCGTGGGACTTGCCTCTTTCGGTAAGGCCATTTACGAAGACCGCTACAACGGAGGCATGGGCAGCAACGGGCTTACATCGGCTCGGCATGATGTTCTGCATCACATGTATGCCGGTAAATCCCCTGAATCCTTTGATCCCGGCATACCTGCTGATCTCGTGTATTCCGGTAGCAGGAAACTGCTGGACCCCTCACCGGTACCGGGTATTAACACAGGAGAACTGATACTGTCACCAACCCGGACTTACGCTCCTATTATCCGCGACATCCTGGAAGAACATCGAAAGGGGATACACGGAATCATCCATTGCAGCGGTGGAGCCCAAACGAAAGTGCTTCATTTCGCAGGAAACATACATATCATCAAAGACAACCTCTTTCCCGTGCCCCCTTTGTTTGCTTTGATACAGGAAGAATCCGGTTCATCATGGAAAGAGATGTATCAGGTCTTTAACATGGGGCACCGTATGGAACTGTATCTCCCTCAGGAATATGCGGAAACAGCGATCGATATCGCCACATCCTACAACGTGGAAGCCAGAATAATAGGGCACGTGAAACAATCAACAAAACCAACCCTCACCATCAAAACACCCACCCAAACCCTCAACTACCCCTAAGCCCTGATATCAGATATCAGATATCAGATCTCAGATCTCAGATCTCAGATCTCAGAAATCTCTCCTCTATCCTCTATCCTCTATCCTCTAATCTCTATTCCCTAATCCCTAATCCCTAATCCCTAATCCCTATCACTCACAAATAATCGTACCTTTGCATTTCAAATTTTAAACGATGTTAGATAAGTTATCAGGAATTTACGAACGGTACAAGGCTATCCGTGAGCAGATGAACGATCCCTCCGTGATGTCGGATATGAAGCGCTACATCAAGCTTAACAAGGATTATAAGGATCTGGAACCTATTGTTGAGGCATATCAGAAGTACAAAAACATAATGGGGAATATTGAATCCTCCAAAGAAATCCTGAAAACCGAGAAAGATGAGGAATTCCGCGACATGGCAAAACATGAGCTTGACACTCTTTATGAGGAGCGGGAAAAGCTGGAGGAGGAAATTAAGTTTTTGCTCATTCCGGAGGATCCTCAGGATAGTCGCAACGCTATCGTGGAGATCAGAGCCGGCACGGGAGGTGACGAGGCAAGCATTTTTGCAGGGGATCTTTACAGAATGTACACCCGTTATTGCGAGACTGTGGGTTGGAAGATTGAACCTGTTAACGCAACCGAAGGCACTGTAGGCGGATTCAAAGAGGTGATCTTCAATGTTAAGGGAGATAAGGTTTATGGAAGGCTCAAGTTCGAATCAGGTGTTCACAGGGTGCAGCGTGTCCCAAAAACTGAAACACAGGGAAGGGTGCACACATCGGCAGCTTCTGTGGTTGTTCTTCCTGAAGCTGAAGAATTTGATGTGGAAGTAAAGCTGGAAGATATCCGTCGGGATACCTACTGTTCTTCCGGGCCCGGAGGACAATCGGTAAATACGACCTATTCAGCAGTAAGGCTCACACATATCCCTACAGGAATTGTAGTTACTTGCCAGGATCAAAAGTCGCAGATAAAAAACTATGAACGGGCTATGGTTGTTTTACGCACACGCATCTACGAAAGGGAATACAAGAAATATCTCGATGAGATTTCATCAAAAAGAAAAACCATGGTTTCCACAGGCGACCGCTCAGCTAAAATACGCACTTATAACTGGCCTCAGGGCCGTGTGACCGACCACCGTATCAACCTGACTCTTTATAACCTTCAGAGTATTATCGACGGAAATGTAGATGAACTCATCGATCAACTCCAACTTGCCGAAAACGCTGAAAGATTAAAAGAAGAACTTGCCTGATCCTCTCCAAAACCAGATTATCCCCACATAACCATATAACCATATAACCATATAACAGTATAACCAATGAACAAAAACTCATTAATCAACAATATAAAGGAAAAAAAATCATTCCTGTGTATCGGCCTCGACTCCGACATTAACAAAATACCAAAGCATTTGCATGTTAAAGGGGATCCTGTATTCGAGTTCAACAAGGCCATCATTGATGCCACGCATGATCTTGCCATTGCATACAAGCCCAACATTGCATTCTACGAAAGCAGAGGCAGCGAAGGATGGAATAGTCTCCGCAAAACCATCGAATACCTCAAACAGTACGATAAGGAGATTTTCACCATTGCCGATGCCAAACGTGGCGACATAGGGAACACATCCAGACAATATGCCAAGACCTTCCTGGAGTATCTCAATTTTGACGCCATCACCGTTGCTCCATACATGGGAGAAGATTCCATAACTCCATTTCTTGAGTACGAAGATAAGTGGGTGATTCTGCTGGCACTCACATCCAATAAAGGTGCGCTGGATTTTCAGATGATAAGCGACAGAGATGATGACCTGCGCTTATTTGAGAAAGTTCTGACCATCTCACAAAAATGGGGAAACCCTGAAAATATGATGTATGTGGTTGGGGCAACACAGGCTGAGATGTTGCAGACAGTGAGAAAACATGTTCCCGACCATTTTCTGCTAGTACCCGGGATAGGAGCTCAGGGAGGAGACCTCAAAGAGGTTGTAAAAAATGGCATTAACAGCGATTGCGGACTGATAGTCAACTCATCACGTGATATTATTTTTGCCGACAATACGGAACTCTTTGCCGAAACGGCCCGTGAAAAAGCAAGAAAAATGCAGGCCCTGATGGAGAGCCTGCTTCTGGAAAATAATTTCTAGTCTTTTTCTATAATCTCCACCCAGTTGTATGGATCGGGTTCCTCTCCGAACTGAATGGCACGTAGTTTATTATACAAAGCAGTAGACTTCGGGCCGGCTTTACCGTCTTTGCAGTAAATGTATTGTTTACCGGAATCACGATCCTCGATCATACAAATCGGGGAAATGATGGCTGCTGTTCCACATGCACCAGCCTCTTCAAACTCCTCCAGTTCTTCTACAGGCACATGCCTTTGTTCAACCGTCAAACCCATATCTGTAGCAAGCTGCCGCAGACTCATATTGGTGATAGAGGGCAGGATGGTATGCGAATCCGGCGTCACATAGGTGTTGCCCTTGATCCCAAAAAAGTTGGCAGGTCCAGCCTCATCAATGTATTTTTTGTGCATGGAATCATGGAATAAAACTGAAGCAAAACCCTCATCTTTGGCCCTGGCTGCAGGACGAAGGCTAGCTGCATAGTTACCGCCTACTTTGATATGTCCTGTACCATTCGGTGCAGCACGATCGTAGTCTTTAACAAGCTGAATCTTTACCGGGTTGAAACCCTCTTTGAAATAAGGCCCAACCGGCCCTACGAAAATCATGAACATATATTCCGTAGCCGGCTTAACTCCTACCTGCGGTCCGGTGCCGATCAGGAGCGGTCGAATATACAAAGCAGCCCCCGTACCGTACGGTGGAATATATTTCCAGTTCAGCCTGACCGCTTTGATTATCGCTTCCTTGAAGAGCTCCAACGGCACTTTTGCCATCATGATCCCATCAGCCGAACGCTGCATGCGACGGGCATTTTCTTCCCACCGAAAAACCCTAACTTTACCGTCTTTCCCATGAAAGACTTTCATACCCTCAAAGGCTTCCTGACCGTAATGCAAACAGGTAGCAGCAATGTGAATGGAAATGTACTCTGAAGAGGAAATTTCCAATTCCCCCCATTTTCCATCCCTGTAATAACAACGTACATTGTAGTCTGTCTTGAAATATCCGAACGGCAGACTTCCCCAATCAATATTTTCCATAAAATCAGTATTTAATGGTTTTCTGTCTTCCAAAGTTCGTCCCGGCTAAAATAATAATTATATCCTAAATCCTAAATAGAAATTGCTCTAAATAGAATATTAACACGAAAAATACACCAGACCCCCGGCCCCTCTTTGATCACAACGCCTCACCCCCGGGTCCACTTTAATCACAACACCTCACCCCCGGCCCCTCTCCGATCATACCACCTCACCCCC
>JAHJRE010000193.1 GCA_018831055.1 Bacteroidota bacterium | reverse complement strand
CCGTTCAGGCTCATATCAGGATCAAAACGATCCCAAGTATAATGACTGGGATATGCCTTCCCGTGCATGGGACCCCAACGAAGATTTCGAAAAAATCGCAGGAAACACATGGGCTCCATACGCATTGTGTATGTCGTCGGTTGAACAAAATAAAACTGTGGGCCCTGCTTATAATAACTTGTCGAAATCACAGAATCCACTGTCAAATCTTGCCAGTGTTGATATCGTGTTGACTCCAGACAAGACCAAATGGACCCGAAGCCTTGTCATTGAAATGTGCCCTGACAAAATCCTTTCCCAGGGAGGTGTAGAACGCTTCCAGATCAGGAAATCTCCTTCTGTTGATAAAGACGGAAACTATGCTGATCCGAATGATACCATTCCCAGTAACGACCCCAATGATCCTGATTATCTCAGCACCTGGGGTATGGGATGGTTCCCTGGATATGCCATCAACCTCGAAACGGGAGAAAGACTTAATATCATGTTCGGTGAAGACTCATACCTCGTGGGAGAAAACGGACGCGATATGAAATTTAATCCCACATCGAACCTATATGAGAATATCGGGGGAGTACCAGACCCGTCTAAACCCCTGTTTGGAGGAAAACACTATGTCTGGGTTATGAACCATAAGATATTCGACTATCAGGGAAATGTCTTCGATTTCCCAGCTTATGACGGATGTAAGAAGATCTTCGATGTCTATGCCAATGAACCTGGTTTCCCGGCAATTCTATATCTGACAGCTATTTATTCCAGCACTATGTACGTGGGTATGCCCATGAGTACTCCGCTTTTCGAATGGTTGTCGAACGATGTTAAACTCAGCGTCAGGGTTATTAAACCGTATCAACGTTATTTCAGTACTCCGTTTAATTCGGATACCGATACCCTGAACCACAATTATCCGGTTTATACTTTCAATACCAATAATATTTCTTCGATTGAGTACAGTGCTTCCAAAGCGGAATCTGACCTTGATCTGATCAATGTTGTTCCTAATCCTTATTACGCTTATTCAGGATATGAGAATAACGCTCTGGATAACAGGGTGAAGTTCACTAATCTTCCGAGGAAATGTACCATCACTATTTACAATGTCAGCGGCACTTTGGTCCGCCAGTATACCAAAGATGAATCCGCTACCTATCTCGACTGGGATCTGAAGAATTTCGCCGGTATTCCTATATCCAGCGGTATTTATATTATCCATGTCAAGACCGATAACGGTGAAAGAGTATTGAAATGGTTTGGCGTCGTCAGACCTCCGGATCTGAATGTATTCTAAACTACTAATGAATATGAGTTTAATAACATTAAAAAATACAAGCATGAAGAAATTTTATAAATACCTGATTCCGCTGATAATCTTAGGATTCCTGTCAGTTTCCTCGCTGGATGGATTCGCTGGAAATAAAGACAGGTCAGGACAGGCAGGCGCATCTGAATTGCTGATCAATCCCTGGGCCAGAAGTTCCGGATGGGGTAATGTTAATACTTCCAGCGTAAGAGGACTTGAAGGGATGTTCATCAATGTTGCCGGGGTTGCTTTTACACCCAAAACAGAGTTCATCTTTGCTCATACAACATACCTGAAGGGATCCGATATCAATATTTTTGCATTCGGATTCTCTCAAAGAGTTGGAGAATCCGGAGTTCTGGGTATGAATGTTATGTCGATGAACTTCGGGGAAATTGAAGTAACAACACCTGACAATCCGGATGGAGGTATCGGTACTTTTAAACCTAACCTCCTTAATGTTGGTATTACCTATGCAAAAGCGTTTTCCAACAGTATTTATGCAGGTATTAACTTTAAGATTATCTCCGAATCCATCTCCGACGCCAGTGCTCAAGGTATTGCGATCGATGCTGGTATTCAGTATGTTACAGGAGAACAGGACCAGATCAAATTCGGGATTGCCCTGAAAAACATTGGTCCCAGGATGAAATTCTCTGGCGATGGTCTTTTGGAAAAGACTTTCCTTCCTCAGGAAGAATTTTCCTCCTCCATGTACATGCCTTCTTCACAGTTCGAGCTGCCGGCTGCACTTGATATAGGAGCCTCCTATGATATCAATTTTGCGGAAATTCACCGCATTACCATTGCCGGTAATTTCCGCTCCAACTCGTTTGGAAAAGACCAGTTCATTGGAGGTTTGGAATACAGCCTGAAGGATTATCTCATGCTCAGAGGCGGATATACCTATGAAGACGGTATTACGGAAAAAGCTGACAGAACCAATGTGTTTACCGGTCCAAGCTTCGGTGCTACCGTTCAGGTTCCACTCAGTAAGGATAAAGGAACTACATTCTCTGTTGACTATTCTTACAGAGCTACCGATCCCTTCGACGGGACACACTCAATCGGTATCCGGTTTAACTTGTAAACCGGTCGATTTGCGCAGTTAAAGAAATTATTGCCAACATATTTAATAAAGGCCCTTTGTAAAAAGGGTCTTTATTTATTGTGATATCACTGTTAAAATTCGAATTCATCATGGCAAAAACTAAATATTTCACCCAGGAAGGCCTGGAAAAATTGAAAAATGAGCTGGAACAGCTTGTTAGGGAAGAACGCCCCGCTATCTCCCAGCAAATCGCTGAAGCCCGAGAGAAAGGAGATCTGTCGGAAAACGCTGAATATGCTGCTGCTAAAGAAGCTCAAGGACTCCTGGAAGCCAAAATTGCTAAACTTCAGGAGGAAATAAGCATGGCTCGTATCCTGGATGAATCGAAAATGGATAACAGTAAAGTACTCCTTTTATCCCAGATAAAAATTAAAAATCTTAAAAATGGGGCCATTATGAGTTACACCATCGTCCCTGAAAATGAAGCAAATCTTAAAACCGGAAAACTTTCCGTTTCATCTCCTATCGCTCAGGGGCTTCTCGGTAAAACCGTAGGGGAATCTGTTGAAATTGAAGTCCCTGCCGGGAAAATATCGTTCGAAGTTATTGAAATATCACGATAAATCGTTAAATTATGGCAAGCATATTCTCAAAAATCATTTCCGGACAGATCCCTTCTTATAAAATTGCAGAAGACGATCTGTATTACGCATTTCTTGATATAAATCCCATAGCTATGGGCCATACCCTCGTAATCCCCAAACAAGAAACTGACTACATTTTCGATATCGAAGACGAATTATATAAAGGTTTGTTCCTGTTTGCCAAAAGAGTTGCCAGGGCCGTCGAAGCTACTGTTGATTGTAAAAGGATAGGTATTGCTGTACTCGGACTGGAAGTCGCACATGCCCACATTCATATAGTCCCGATAAATACTGTTTATGATATTGACTTTAAGAAACCGAAATTAAAGCTTGCACCCAATGAGTTTGAAGATCTGGCTGCAAAAATCCGATCCAACTTTTAATCCCTAATAAGGCCTGATATTCCTTCCTTCAATATAATTGATGAAGGCTTTGTTTACAACTTTATTGCCGCCGGGTGTAGGATAATCACCCGTAAAGTACCAGTCTCCCAAATTTTTAGGACATGCTTCGTGCAAATCTTCAATCTTCTGAAAAATAATCTGTACCTCTGCCTTTATTTCATTTGGGGTTAGCATGGCTGTGATCTTCTCCGATATCTGTTCGGCAGTAAATGGTTTATATATCTGCTTAACAAAGTTTATTATCTTTTCCTTCGGATATTTTTCCTGTGCCTTTGACTTATTATATACATCATTAATGATGCTCTGCTGCCTTGTTTCTTTTAAAAGCTCTATTGCAGCTTTGAATGCAATGAAATCGGTAAGCTTCGCCATATCGATACCATAACAGTCGGGGTATCTAATTTGCGGTGCAGATGATGCTATAATTATCTTCCTGGGGCCCAAACGGTCCAGGATACGTATGATACTCTGTTTCAGAGTAGTTCCCCTCACAATGGAATCGTCAATAACAACCAGGTTATCCAAACCCGGACGAATAGAACCATAAGTAATATCGTAAACGTGTCCGGCAAGATCATCCCGTTGGCTTTCCTGAGTGATAAAGGTCCGGAGTTTTATATCTTTTACAGCAACAATTTCAATACGAGGGTGGATAGACAAAATCTCTTCCAGTTGTTTTGCACTCATATTCCCTCCTGCCTGAAAAAGCTTATCACGCTTTACCTTATTGCAAAAATCGTCAACCGCTTCCATTAAGCCTCTGAATGCAACCGATGCCGTATTGGGAATATACGAGAAAACCGTGTTTGACAAATCATAATCAACTGCCTTAAGCACCGTAGGAGCCAGCAGACGTCCTAGTTTCTTCCTTTCTTTGTAAATCTCTACATCGGTACCCCTTGAAAAATAAATCCTTTCAAAGGAACAGGCTTTACGCTCCAACGGTGGGATGCATTCCTCTTCACTTACTTTACCATTTTTCTTAATGATCAGGGCATGACCCGGCTGTATTTCCATTATTTCCTCGAAAGCTGTACTGAAGGTAGTCTGTATTACAGGTCGCTCCGATGCAGCCACAACAATTTCATCGTTAGCATAATAATACGCAGGACGTATCCCCGATGGGTCCCTTAAAACAAATGCATCACCATGTCCAATCAATCCGGCTACAGCATAACCACCATCCCAGGACTTTGCTGAACGACTTAGTATCTTTTTGATATCCAGATTTTCTGCAATCTGTATGGTTATGGAACGCTTCTCCATTCCCATGTTTTTGTATGTCTGATAAAGCAATTCATTTTCCTGATCCAGGAAATGACCAATCTTTTCAAGCATGGTAATGGTATCCGATGTATCAACCGGATATTGCCCGAGATCAATTAACTTGTCAAACAACTCATCAACATTGGTAAGATTAAAATTACCGGCCAGGACAAGTGTTTTTGTCATCCAATTGTTGAAACGGATAAAAGGATGAAGGTTCTCAGGATTATTCTTGCCAAAGGTTCCATAGCGCAGGTGCCCCAGCAACAATTCCCCTGTAAATTCCATGTTATATTTCAACCAGTTAACATCCTGTAATAATTTAGTATTACGGTCGGCCAGATCAGATATCTTATCATATACCGCGGTAAAAACCTCTCTCAATGGCGCCGGGGCATTTGATCTTTCCCTGTCGATATATTTATGTCCCGGTTCAAGATCCAACTTGATACAAGCTATGCCCGCACCGTCCTGACCACGGTTATGTTGCTTCTGCAACATCAGGTGCAGCTTGTTCAGACCGTAAAACGCAGTTCCGTATTTGGCAACATAGAACTCAAGTGGCTTCAACAATCGGATCAGGGCAATTCCGCACTCGTGCTTGATGGGTTCGCTCATTTATGTATATGATGATGATACAGGTTGGCAAAAATAAGCATTAATTCCATTTCGTAATCAAAAACAATCTGTTGCAGAGATGGCCTGTTTGGCAAAAATGAGTATTTTAGAAATTCTAAATCATATCAAAATATTACTCTATGAAATCACACCTGGTTATAGTTTTGCTTGTTTGTTTTCAGGCACTTATGGTCATTCCTGCTTTATCCCAGGATGAATGGATCGATGAATGTACCACGATCACGGCAGGGAAAAAAGCTACCATCGATGGATCTGTTATTACCTCCCACACCGACGACAGCCACCGGACTCGTTCCTGGATGAATATCGTCGGTCCAGCTATCCACCCGGAAGGCGCCATGCAAACCATGTACAAAAGAACCAATTGCGATACCACAGCTATGCCTTCCTATTCACATGTCCCCATAGGGGAAATACCACAGCCGTTGCAAACTTATGGGTATATCAATACAGCTTATCCCTGTATGAATGAATATCAACTTGCCATAGGCGAATCGACCTTCGGAGGCAGGGAATGTCTTCAATCAAATCAGGGATTGATCGATTGCCAGCGACTTTGCCAGCTTATGCTGGAAAGATGCAAAACCGCCCGGGAGGCAATAACCCTTGCAGGTGAACTTACCCGTCGATATGGTTGGAACGATGCCGGTGAATGCCTCACCATTGCCGACAAAGAAGAAGTCTGGCACTTTGAAATCGTTGGTCCCGGAAAAGGGAAAACTGGATCAATCTGGGTTGCTCAAAGAGTACCCGATGAACATATTTCTGTAAATGCAAACGCTTCCACCATTAAACATATTGATATTAAAGATTCCGATAACTTTCTTGCATCGGACAATATTTTCAGGATGGCACTGGATTCTGGATGGTGTGAATCAAAAGAAGATTTTCAGTTTTGCTACGCATATGCACCCGAAAGCCGCACTTCCCTGGCTGCCAGACGCCGTGAATGGAGGGTTTTCGATCTCCTGGCCCCTTCAATGAAACTGGACCCTAACGCTGAAAACTACCCATTTAGCGTTAAACCCGATAAACCGGTCTCTTTAGACGATCTTGTCAGAGTGTTTAAAGACTACTATGAAGGCACACCCTTTAATTTTGTTAAAGACATATCTGTTACCGATAATGAAGGTAAAACCATTATTAGTCCTTTGGCAAATCCCTTCATGCCCTATGATATGAATAAGGTTTTCAGGATTAATGGCGGATGGGGCTGGCGAGGAGAAAGAACCATCGCCCGCTGGTATACCATGTATGCAACAATCATCCAGTGTCGCAATTGGTTGCCGGATCCCATTGGAGGTGTAGTCTGGCTGGCTATGGACAATGTGGCAACTTCTGTTTATATCCCTGTATATTGTGGTGTGACCGACCTTCCTAAACCATACAAAACACCTGGACGTACCCACGGTTTCAACAAGGAATCTGCATGGTGGGCTTTTAACCGTCTTGGAACCCTCACAGCTCAACGATGGGGAGATATGCGAAAGGATGTTGAACCTGTCTGGAACGCTTTTCAACAGGAACTATTTGAAAACCAGGAAGGATTTGAAAACTTTGTTTTGAAAACCTATCGGGATGACCCTGCTAAAGCCAGGGCCATTCTTACAGAATACACTTCTTTCTGGGGAAACAAGGCCGTAGGTAAAGCCTGGGATCTGGGAGATCTCCTGTGGACAAAATACGATGAACTTTTCTGATAATTTATCCTGAAATTTTAACCAATATGCTGAAAACTAAGAAAATCCCGCATACATATGTGATAATATTCTATATCATTATTGTTGCTGCTATTATGACCTGGTTTATACCGGGCGGGAAATACGTTGAAGAAACCACCCTCAGGGGTGGAGTGGAACAAAAAGAAATGGTTTTCCATTACACTGATAATCATCCGCAAACCTGGGAAATCTTTGCGGCTCTGTTTAAAGGTTTTGTGAGACAATCGGGCATAATTGTTTTTATCCTGATGATCGGAGGTGCTTTTTGGATAATGAATGCAAGCAAAGCCATCGACGTTGGTATTTTTTCATTTCTCAAGTTTACAGGTAAACTCGAAAAAAATCGTTTCCTGAAAAAGATCGGTGTTAACAATATTGTAATGACCCTGATTATGCTCATGTTCAGTGCTTTTGGAGCTATATTCGGCATGAGTGAGGAAACCATAGCCTTTATCATCATATTGGTGCCTTTGGCTATTTCCATGGGATATGATTCTATAACCGGTGTAGGATTAGTGTTCGTTGCGGCCGGCCTGGGTTTTGCCGGAGCCATACTGAATCCCTTTACCATTGGAATCGCCCAGGGTATTGCTGAACTGCCTTTGTTTTCAGGAATTGAATATCGCTTTGTTTGTTGGGTCGTTATCAACATCATAGGGATAACCTTTATCCTGCGGTATGCAGCGAAAGTGAAAAAACACCCGGAATCTTCTCCTGTTTATGAAGAAGACAGCTACTGGAGACATAAGGACAATGAAGGCAATTCTGAAATTAAATACCATACACCTCTTTCCGGATGGATAATTTTTATCCTGATCGAAATTGTACTGATCATATTCTCCATTATATACCCAATAACGGAAATGAAGGTGGGTAATTCTTCTGCACATTTCCCTATGATCCCATTGTCAGCTGTGCTTTTCGCAATTACCGGATTTTTAACTCTCAGGAAATCTGTCCATTTTTTTGTCCTTTCATTGCTGTTGTATACAATATACTTCCTGATTGTAGGGGTAATGGGATATGGTTGGTACATTATGGAAATCGCCACCTTATTTTTTGCGATGGGAATATTATCGGGAATTGCAATGAACTATAATCCCGATAAGATTACAGTCTTATTTATGGAAGGTGTAAAGGATATTCTTTCAGCGGCTGTTATCGTTGGACTGGCGGGTGGTATTATCGTCATCCTGGAAGATGGCCAGGTTATTGACACGATTCTTTATGGCTTGTCGAAATCAATGAACAATCTGGGGAGTGTAGCTTCGGTTGGAATCATGTATGTGATTCAAACCCTGATAAACATCATCATTCCATCAGGCTCAGCTAAGGCCGCACTTACCATGCCAATCATGGCACCGTTTTCCGACCTGATCGGAATATCAAGACAGGCCACCGTAATGGCCTTCCAGTTCGGTGATGGTTTTACAAATCTCATTACACCAACCTCCGGTGTATTGATGGGGGTACTCGGAGTTGCAAAGATACCCTATGAGAAGTGGGTAAAATGGATTACTCCTCTGATAATCGTATTAATTCTATTGGGATTCATACTGTTACTCCCAACAGTATTAATGAACTTAAATGGATTTTAAATATCCGGGTTAGCAAAATCACAATTTTTGCCTATCTCCAAAACAGACATCCATGAAGCGGGCTTTCTTTACCAGAGGATGATCCTGTGGAACTAAACTTAAACGATCGCGAACTTCTGACAATGGGACAGGCTCAATGGAATTATACCTTTTTGCCACCATTACCCCAAACTGCCCATTGGCAATCAATTCCACAGCTTTGGCTCCATAGCGGGTGGCCAGCACCCTGTCCATGGGTGATGGGCTTCCACCTCGCTGTATGTAACCCAGAATGGTCTGCCTGGTTTCTAAACCTGTCTTCTCTTTGATCATCCCGGAAATATAGGAAGCTGCCGATTCACCCTTTTTGGTTTTAATACCCTCGGCTACAACAACAATTGAATATGGTTTCTTATTTCTTACTCTTCGTTTCAAATAAGACGATATAATATCTTCCTCATATTCAATCTCCGGGATAAGAATCACATCTCCCCCACCCGCTACTCCGGAATATAAAGCAAGCCACCCGGCATTATGCCCCATTACCTCTATAACCATAGTGCGTTTGTGGGAGTTGGCCGTGGTATGCAAACGGTCGATCGCATCTGTCGCAATGAGTAGGGCACTGTCAAAACCGAAGGTTACATCCGTCCCCCAAACATCATTATCGATGGTTTTAGGGATACCTATAATATTCAAACCCTCTTCTGCAAGATAAGATGCTGTCCGCATCGTACCATTACCCCCGATGCAAACAAGCGCATCCAGCTTCATTTCCTGGTAATGCTTTTTAATCAATTTAGGCTTATCCACCTTTTGATGGCCATTCTGGCCCGATTTAAAAGGCTTTTCCCTGGATGTACCCAGTATGGTCCCTCCTAAAGTGAGTATTCCGGAAAGTTCTGATTCGTTTAGCTCCCGATATTCCTGATTGATTAAACCAAGAAAACCTGAAGAGATTCCAATTACCTTCATCCCATATTCGACAATGGCTGTTTTCCCGACACCCCGGATGGATGCATTAATGCCAGGACAATCACCGCCAGCGGTAAGTATGCCTATACGCATACCTTGTGTTTTTTTTGCCATTGGATTTTTCTGATTGTTTAATACAAAATAACGACAAAACGTAAGGAAGTGATAGTTAAAATCTTATCACTTTTCAACAGGTATATGAACATTCTTATACTTTAAGGATCTCACCTTCGGATCTGGCAATCACGACTGCACCACAGGTGTCGCTCCAAACATTAGTAGTGGTTCTGAACATGTCCAGAATGCGGTCGACAGAAAGAATCAAACCCACACCTTCAAGAGGCAGGCCAACAGCAGTGAGAATAACGGTGATCATAACCAGCCCTGCCATGGGAATGCCGGCAGCCCCAATAGACGCTAACAAGGCTGTGATGACCACAATCATCTGTTCCCCAAAACTCAATTCTATCCCGTATGCCTGGGCTATAAACATCGCTGCAACGCATTCATACAATGCAGTGCCGTCCATGTTAATCGTGGCGCCCAACGGAAGTGTGAATGAAGATATCTTATTTGAAACTCCGTCGTTGTCTTCTACAGCCTGCATAGTCAGAGGTAGCGTTGCACTGGACGAGGAAGTCGAAAAGGCAGTTAATAAGGGCGTAGTTACGGCCCGGAAATGCCGGGCGGGGTTTATCCTGCCTATCAACCGGCAGATAAGAGGTAAAGTGATTCCGGAATGAATTAGTAATCCGGCAAGCACGGTAATCATGTATATTCCCATTGTTTGAGCAAGCGAAAGGATATCTTCGGTCTCAGCTACCTGTTTGGCAACAATGCCCAATACACCCAAGGGAGCAAATCGAATGATGAACATTGTAATTTTCATCATCACTTCAAAAAGACTGTTAAATAAATCGGTAAGAAACACCCTCGACTTTTCAGCGGTTTTAGTAATGAAAAACCCGAAAATTACCGCGAAAAAAATAACAGATAACATCCTGTTCTCTACGAAAGCCTGAAAAATATTACTTGGAATAATATTAATCAACGTATCACCAAACGATTCTTTAAGTACATCAAGACCATCAACCTGCTTACTAAATCCCAGATCAGCACCGATTCCTGGCTGAATGAGATTTACCAGAATCAATCCTGTCAATATAGCCACCGTGCTTGTCAGAAGATAATAACCTATGGTTTTAAATCCCAACCTTCCCAGGTTTTCCGCGCTGCCTATATTGGTAACCCCGGAGATTATTGAACTCAGGATAAGTGGAATAATGATCATTTTTAAAGCCCTGAGGAAAATATCACCCATCCATTCGACCCATATAACCCATCCTGGTAAAAACAAACCCAGAATGATTCCCAATAGGAGTGCAAGGAGTATCTGCCAGTGAAGTGGAAATTTTCGCATATCCTTAAGTTTGGCTAAAATTACAAAAAAAGGCAGACCGGGTCGGATTCATTATTTATTAGGCCGAGGATTTTCGTACCTTTGTAATAATCTAATTGTAAATACAATCCGTGAAATGAAAAAACTGACAATTCTCCTTCTGGCCCTTTTTGCATACACCCTAAATGCACAACATACAAATATTCTTATTGATGATGAGGGTAGTTTCATGCCTCCTGAAGAGCCTTCTATAATAATCAACCCTGCCAACACAAACCACATATATGCAGGAGCAAATATTGACAATGTATATCACTCGGTTGACGGAGGTATAACATGGAACAAGACAAATCCTGTTTCTTCCTACGGTGTATGGGGAGACCCTTGCCTTATTGTTGATACTGCTGGCAGCTATTATTTTCTGCATCTCTCAAATCCCGGTTCTGGAGGGAGCTGGATAGACAGAATAGTATGCCAGAAAGCAGACTCTTTAGGAGGATCATGGAATAATGGCAGCTATATGGGATTGAACGGAACTAAGGCCCAGGACAAAGAATGGGCAGTTGTGGATGTAACCAACAATAACATCTATGTCACATGGACCCAATTCGATGACTATGGAAGTAGTAATCCGGATGATAAAAGTGATATTCACTTCTCAAAGTCGATTGACGGTGGCCTTTCCTGGTCTGATGCCAAAAGGATAAACCAAGTTTCGGGTGATTGTATTGATAGTGACAATACTGTTGAAGGAGCCGTTCCGGTAGTTGGCCCGAATGGTGAAATATACGTTTCCTGGGCAGGCCCTGAAGGATTGGTTTTCGACCGTTCCCAGGATCAGGGTGAAACCTGGCTTGATGATGACATCTTTGTCAGTGATTTTCCCGGTGGATGGGATTACAGCATTCCGGGAATATACAGGGCTAACGGTCTTCCTGTTACCAAATGTGACCTTAGCGGTGGAGAACACCATGGAACCATATATATTAACTGGTCAGATCAACGCAATGGGAATGATGATACCGATGTTTGGCTCGTTAAATCAAACGATGGTGGAAATACATGGTCAGAACCAATACGTGTCAATGACGACCCGCCAGGTAAACATCAATTCTTTACCTGGATGGATGTGGACCAGACCAATGGAAATCTTTGGTTTGTATTCTATGACAGAAGAAATTATGATGATGCAAATACCGACGTTTACATGGCTGTTTCACGCGATGGAGGGGAATCATTCATTAATTTCAAAGTGAGCGAATCACCCTTTCTCCCTTTCAGCTCAATATTCTTCGGTGATTATACGAACGTTTCCGCATATGATAATGTGATCCGTCCGATCTGGGCCAGGCTGCAAAATGGTCAGCTCAGTGTGTGGACAGCCCTTGTTGATCCTCACATTGTTTCCGTAAAGGAACAATCCGCTTCGGTTGATCTTCACCTGGATCAGAATTATCCCAATCCATTCCGGGAATCCACTTTTATCTCTTATAAAATTAAATACAGGACGGAAGTTAGCCTTAGTGTTATTGATATATTCGGAAGAACGATTACCCGGCTCGTTGACAGAGAAGTCATACCTGCCGGTAAATATATCAAATCATTCAATCCCAGCGATTTCAATCTAAGCCCAGGTGTGTATTATTTCGAATTATCCGGTAATGAACGAAGCATCCAAAGAAAAATGATCCTTGTGGAATAATTACCCGATATTAATCGCTTACATTTATATGTAAGTATAAGAAATTATTTTTATACCTATCCATTTTTTTCTACTTTTGTCACCGGCTTAATCGCCTTCAAACATGAATCCTGAATTTGCCAAAATTATCGAGAAAATCAGGGCACACCCTTTTAAAGGGGGAATAGGGCATTTGACAATCACGGAACTAGCAAAGGAAATAAACGTGCCGGAAGTGGAAATCCGGAAATTTGTCAACACTGAATCCGAACTTGTAGAAAAGGTGCTTGAATTTGAACGGGATTCCTTTAAAGTGATTTTTGAAGTTCATAATTTTGAAGGCGTCAATGCCATTGATATCCTGTTGACAGTAAGTAAGGAAATTGCACTTAAATTTTTAAATATCAGCCCGGCGTTAACTTTCGACCTTAAGACATATTATCCGGATATTTATTTGGAGCATTTTAAACAAAGACAAGACTTCATATTCAATAAAATACGGATTAACCTGGAAAAGGGAATCCGACAGGGAATGTACAGGGACGACCTAAGCATTGAGCTTATTTCAAGGCTCTATCTGGCAAGGTTAATCGATTTGCACAATCCGAATTTCTTCCCACCAGAGAAGTTTTCGTTCGAAGTGTTGTTTAATGTTATGTTTGAATCATTAATCAGAAGCATAGCTAAACCCGAAGGACTGGCGTACTTTGAAATGAAACGTAAGGAATTTAAACTATAAAATATCCTTAACTGTAAACTTTTATATTTTGGTAGTTTATGACAAAACAAATGCTGATAGCAGGGATAATGACAATTTTATGCTCCCTCGCCATCAAAATAACATTCTCACAGGAAGTATTCCGCTTCAGTATCCAGGAAGCAAGGCAATATACTTTCGAAAATAATTATGACCTGATCAACGCCGGTAAAGATATCGAAGTGGCCAGGCAAACTGTTAATGAATATCTTTCCGCAGGATTCCCCCAATTGAATGCCAATATTGCATACAATCATTTCCTGGCTCGTCCTACTTTCATTATCCCTGAAGGTTCATTCGGGCCGGATTCACCGGAACAAAAGATCCAGTTTGGCACAAAATACACAGCCTATGGTGAAGTCATCCTGAACCAGCTTATTTTCGATGGCCGTTACATCCTGGGAGTCCAGGCATCGAAAAAACTGGTGGAAAAATCACAGGAAGAATACAGGAAAAAAGAAATTGACATTCATAAAGAAGTAAGTATGGCTTACATAACCGTTTTGGTTTCTGAAGCTAACAACGAAATCCTGGATACAACCCTGGTAGAAATGAGAAAAATGCTCTACGAAACCAACGAAACTTATAAAGTGGGCTTCCTGGAAGATATTGATGTTGAACAGCTTGAACTAATTGTAGCTGATTTGGAAGCTGCTGTAATCACTTCTGAAACCCAAACCGAATTAGCATACAGTTATCTGAAATTTATTTTGGGCCTTAAGCTCAGCGATTCGTTAGTTTTGACCAACAGCCTTGATGACATTCTCAGTGAAACTAATTATACTGCTCTGATTAATGAAGCTTTCAATTATAATGAAAATATTGACTACCGGATTCTAAAAACCCAGCAGGAACTTGCCATTATGAGATTAAAAGCAGTCCGGTCAGAATATTTACCGACTATGAATGCATTTTTAACATATCAATCACAGGCACAGCGTAACAAATGGGATTTTTTCGATAGCGAAGGCATATGGTTTCCGACTTCAATCCTTGGCGTTGAACTTAATATCCCTATTTGGAGCTCAGGATACCGGTCATCAAGAGTTCAGCAGGAAAAACTGAATCTCGAAAAAGTACAGACTTTGGATGATCAATTGAAAACAGGTCTTACCATTAAAGCCAGACAAGCAAAATCCGATTTTAACAATGCGTACCTGGTTTTTCAAAATAAATCCAAAAGCTTATCTATTGCAGAAAAGATCTATAAAAAGACCGTGCTGAAATATAAGGAAGGACTGGCAACAAGTCTGGATCTGTTACAAACCCATAATCAGTTCCTTACTTCAGAATCAGAGCTTATGATCAGTATTCTTGATCTATCAGAAACCAAACTGGATCTTGAGAAGTTACTTACCAGAAATTAATATAATTCAACATAGAGTACCTGAAATATTTAACAATACTGTAAATGAAAAAATTGATTTTTATACTGGTTGTCGCAATCCTTGCTTCATGTCAATCTGGGGACCAGACCGAAAAAATCCGTGGAAAAATAAAAGAAAAAAAGAACCAGGTTAGCCAAATTAATCATGAAATCGCGCTTCTGGAAAAAGAACTGATCGAATTAACCGGTTCTGATACCACCCAGAATATTCTTGTGAGAACTGATACGCTAAAACCACGGGAATTTAAACATTTCTTTGAAGCTTCAGGTAGTGTTGAATCCATCAATGAAGCTTTTATAAGTCCGGAAATCAGCGGGCAAATTAGGGAAATCTTTGTTAAGGAAGGTGACAGGGTAAGCAAAGGGCAGTATTTGGTGAAGCTGAATACCAGTGTTACGGATAATACCATTGAAGAATTTAAAACATCCCTGGAGCTTGCCGAAACAGTTTTTGAAAAACAAAAGCAACTTTGGGAAAAACAAATTGGCTCAGAAATACAGTACCTTGAGGCAAAAAACCAGAAAGAATCATTGGAAACCAGACTCAAAACCCTGGAAGCCCAATTGGAAATGGCCAGTATTAAATCTCCCATTGATGGTATCGTTGATGAAATCTTCCAGAAAGAAGGAGAACTGGCTATCCCCGGTGTACAGATTATGCAACTGGTAAACCTCTCTGAGCTTTACATCAATGCTGATATTGCCGAGAATTACCTTCCCGTCATCCGGAAAGGGGACACTGTGTCTGTTAGCTTCCCATCCTATCCAGATATTCAACTCAAAGTGCCTATTCACCGAATCGGTAATGTAATCAATCCCACAAACCGGACCTTCAACATACAATTAAAAATTAGCAATATTGACAGTCAGCTTAAACCAAACATACTTTCTATAATTAAAATTAACGATTATTCAACGGAACAAGCCATGCTTATCCCTTCTATCCTGATGAAACAGGACAGAAAAGGCTCCTACATTTACAAGGTAACTTCCGGTTCTGATAAGCTGATTGCAAAAAAAGTATATGTTGAGCCCGGCGTTTCTTATCAGGATCA
Organism: Bacteroidota bacterium; assembly: GCA_018831055.1. Lineage (NCBI taxonomy): Bacteria > Pseudomonadati > Bacteroidota > Bacteroidota bacterium. Next base: position 46,470 of record JAHJRE010000193.1, on the reverse strand, counting down.
AACTGAAGTTAATAATGGACTTAATACCGGTGATATCATTATCACTGAAGGATATAATTTAGTTTCTGACGGATCCGAAATCAGAATTAAATAATGGAAAAGAACGAGACAAAAAAAGTAATCCGGGAATTTGGGCTCACAACGTGGGCACTAAATAATAAAAATACGGTTTACCTGCTGATAGTTATTCTACTGGTATTTGGCCTGTATTCTTACAGGTCTCTTCCAAAGGAATTGTTTCCCGATATAGTACTGCCAACCATCATGGTGCAGACTATTTATCCGGGAAATCCACCCATAGATATTGAAAACCTCATTACCCGCCCCCTGGAAAAGGAGATTGAATCCATTAAAGGTATTAATGAACTTCGTTCTACTTCCTCCCAGGATATTTCTGCCATTTTTGTCGAATTTAACACCGATGTGGACGTCGATCAGGCTCTGCAGGATGTTAAAGATGCCGTTGATAAAGCTAAAAGTGAATTACCCAACGACCTTCTCGACGATCCAATGGTAATGGATATCGATTTTTCTGAGTTCCCTATCATAAATGTTAATCTTTCAGGAGATTTTAGTTTAAACGAACTTAAAAAATATGCAGAATATCTGGAAGATGAGATAGAAAGGATTTATGAGATCAGCAAAGTGGAAATTATCGGTCTGAACGAACGCGAAATGCAGATCAAAGTTGATCCCTATAAACTTGCCGCCGTTGAACTTAGCTTTAATGATATCGAAAACGCTATTGCCGCTGAAAATATCTCAATGTCCGGTGGTGAATTATTACTTGGCGACAATCGGCGTTCAATCAGGATTATTGGAGAATTTACCAGCCCAAATGAGATTTCGAATATCATTGTTAAAAACGAAAACAATCGCATTGTATATCTCAAGGATGTGGCTGAGATTACATTTGGATTTGAAGAAACCAAAAGCTATACGCGCCTTGACAGAAATCCGGTGGTTACCTTGCAGGTAATTAAAAAAGGAGGGGAAAATCTTTTGGCAGCCACCGACCAAGTGTTCCAGGTTCTGGCTGATGCCAGGTCAGTAAGAGCGATTCCCGAAGACCTTAATATTTCCATAACTCAGGATCAATCAGATATAGTAAGGAAGCAGCTAAGTAATCTTGAGAATAGCATGGTTATGGGGGTAATCTTTGTTATCCTTGTTTTGTATTACTTCCTGGGAACACGGAACGCACTTTTTGTAGGGTTTGCAATCCCAACGTCTATGTTCTTGTCTTTCATGGTGTTGGGCTTTATGCAAACCCGTATTAATATGATCGTTCTCTTCTCGCTTATCCTTGCTCTTGGAATGCTGGTAGATAATGCCATTGTTGTTGTTGAAAATATATACCGCTTCATTGACCGGGGATATTCAAAGATGCAGGCCGCCAGACAAGCTGTGGGAGAAATCGCAATGCCTATAATATCATCAACTGCAACCACTCTCGCCGCATTTTTCCCGCTATTATTCTGGGACAGCATGGTGGGTGAATTCATGAAGTACCTGCCTACAACCCTGATCATCGTCTTAACATCCTCGCTTTTTGTTGCCCTTGTGATAATTCCTGTCATTTCGTCCACATTTATAAAACGCAGCGAGCAGGAATCGCCCATGAATAAAAAAAGATCCCTCCTGTTTGCATTGGTTATGCTGGTAATTTCTGCACTGCTTTACCTGGGAAAGATGAATGTTGGAGGTGCATTATTCCTGATTTTTGGCATTATTGGTATCTTAAATATTTTTCTGTTTTATCCCTCTTCTCAATGGTTCCAAAGTGTTTTCCTGGTTAAGTTAGAGAACTGGTACGATAGGTTATTGCGATTTGCCATACGGAAAAACAATGCCTTTTATTTCCTTGCAGGAATAATATTGCTTTTAATAGTTACCGTTGGATTCTATTTCGGCACCAATCCCCGAATGACCTTCTTCCCTGATAGCGATCCTTCATATATTAATATCCTCGCAGAAGGCCCTATCGGGATGGATATCGAAGCCTCCAATGAATTTATGAAAGATATCGAAAATAAGGTTTTCAATGTGTTGGAACCTTATAAGCCCATTGTTAAAGATGTTCTTGTTACAGTAGGAAGTGGGGCCCGTTCGGAAGATGAAGTCTTTGATATGTCTGAAAAACTAAACAGGGGGCTGGTTACCATTAATTTCGTTGATTTTGATAAAAGGGGAAACCTGAACAGCAACGATGCATTAATTGATCTTTCAGATGCTTTGGTTGGTAAATACCCGGGTATCCAGATATCCATTGCCAAACAATCTGAAGGACCACCTGCCGGTAAAGCAGTGAACATTGAAGTAAGCGGAAGGGATTTTCAGAAATTACTGTATCTGACAGACACACTGCAATCTATCATAGAAACAGCAAAAATAGAAGGTATTGAAGGCCTCAAAATTGATCTTGATGTCGGAAAACCTGAAATCCAACTTAGTATAGACCGTGACAAAGCGAGGAGATTCGGACTTTCTACCGGGCAAATTGCTTCAACCATCCGTACTGCATTATTCGGAAAGGAAATATCAGACTATAAAATTGGCGAAGATGAATACCCAATTCAACTTCGTTTACAAGATAATTTCCGTTACGATATTCCTGCCCTTCTGAATCAAAAAATTACTTTCCGAGATCAGGCAAACGGGAAGATCGTCCAGGTCCCTGTTTCTGCAGTAGCCGATATTTCATACAGTACTACTTATGGAGAAGTGAAAAGGAAAGATATGGAAAGAGTGGTTACTATTTACTCCAATGTGATTGAAGGTTATAATGCTACGGAAATAAATAACCAGATAAAAGCCATTCTTATGGACTTCCCTATGCCTTATGGTTATCAGTATAAATTTACCGGCGAACAGGAAGAAATGGCTGAGTCTCTCGCCTTCCTTGAAAGAGCTCTGCTTATTGCCTTATCACTGATCCTGATGATCCTGGTCACACAATTCAATTCAATTGTGAAACCAATCATTATTCTTGCCAGTGTGCTTTTCAGTACTATTGGCGTTTTCGGTGGATTAGGAACATTCAGAATGGATTTTATTGTAATCATGACAGGTATCGGAATTGTTTCCCTGGCTGGTGTGGTAGTGAACAATGCCATTGTACTGATTGATTATATAGATCTTCTAAAGAAAAGGAAAAGGAAAGAACTTGGTCTGGAAGATAATGCCATATTATCAATTAAAGATTCCACTGCCTGTGTGATAGAAGCAGGAAGGACCCGTCTGAGACCTGTTTTGTTGACAGCTATTACTACTATTCTTGGACTATTACCCCTGGCTATGGGATTAAATATTGACATCATTGGCTTCCTGAAAAGTTTTGACCCGAATATTTATTTTGGAGGCGATAATGCAGCCTACTGGGGACCAATTTCCTGGACAATTATTTTTGGACTTTCTTTTGCGACCTTCCTGACACTGATCATAGTACCGTCCATGTATCATATTGTTTATCTGGGAAAAGTGAAAATTAACAGGACTCTTACTAAAAAAAGGAAACCCTGATATGTAGAATCTTTTTCTGATTCCTGAATCCCCCGATCTAAAGGGGTTGATATCCTGCAAAAGGAATTTGATGATCAATTGTTTGATGTGCAACCATTCCGGAAAAATTGTTGTCTATGGATTGTGCTGAAGTTGCCTTTCTATCAATGGTTTGAAGCACAATTCGTTACAGCTTAAATCTGGCTTTATTCCCAGAAAAAATTAGCTATTGACGTAGTTATGGTTTTTTTCTTACCTTTACTGGTTAACTTTTTAAAGGTAAACGGATATCCAGCCAAAGATACTTCGGGTATAGGGCTGGCATTTTGTATATAACATAGGAAGCCATAACTGAATGCTGAACGAGGAACAAATCATAGAAGGCTGCTTGCAAAATGACTCCCATGCACAGGAGACACTTTACAGGCGTTTTGCGCCTAAGATGTTTGGAATATGCCTTCGTTTTACAAGAAATAAAATGGAGGCGGAAGATGTTCTTCAGGATGGCTTCATTAAAGTTTTTACTTACCTGAAGGATTTTAAAAACGAAGGTTCTTTGGAAGGTTGGATAAGGAGGACGATGATCAATACCGCCATTAATTATTACAAAAAGATGGTTAGAAAATTCAATGAAACCGACATTGAACAAGCTGATTATGTATTAATGGAAGATGAAACGGCTATTGACCGGCTTTCTAACATTGAATTGCTACAGTTGATCCAGGAATTGCCGGATGGATATCGAATGGTGTTCAACCTGGCCATTATTGAGGGTTATTCCCACAAAGAGATCGGCGATATGCTTAACATCTCGGAAAATACCTCCAAATCACAACTTTCAAGAGCACGGAATGCATTGCAAATGAAGATTAAAAAAACCAAAAACCCGTGAGTAGAGATTCCAGACATATGGATGAGGTCTTCCGTGAAAGATTCAGGTCGTTTGAAGCACAACCGCCGGAACAGGTTTGGGAAAGGATTAAAGCTAATATCCCCAATAACTCTTCCGGCACGTTATTCAGCAACCCGGTCTCACTGGCTACCCTGGCCGCCCTCTTCCTGATCGCACTAATTGTCGGTCTGTATGTCATTAAACAAGACAATGGGATTACTTACAACAAATCCAGCGCTTCCAGCTTTACCAAAGCCAAACCTGATACCCAAAGCAATACACCTGAAAGCGTTACAAATTCTTCCGCCGGACTGGATGTGAACATTACAACTATAATCCCTCAGGAAATCGATAACACCGGTCCGACTACATCATTCGGTAAAACATTTCAGGATGAACCTGAACAAAATTATCGGGAAACCATCAATCCTCTTACCCTCAATGTCATTGACGGATCATCCCTAAATATTCCACATTCATCCTCTCAACCCATATTGGATAACAACAACAGTTTTGTATATAAAGTAAAGTATACATCGCTCAACGAGAAAATAACCTATAAGTTTAAACCGGAATTACTGCTGGGAATTTATTTTAATCCCGAAGTTATGTTTTACCCGGACGATAATATCCCCAACCAAAGCGCTTATCATTTCGATCTGACCGCCACTCTGCAATATACAGACTTCTTCATCGAATCGGGTGTTGGACTTAATCTTTCACGGGATGAAGGAGGATATACGTATAATTATCAGGAGTATTTAGGAACCTATGATGATGTTTATGAGGTTACTTTTGATACCACTGAAAACGGCGTTGTTCCTGTTTATCACACCAGCCCGGTTGACGTATACGATTCGGTCAAAGAATCTTATCATTCATCCAAAAACCGGTATACATACCTGGAAATTCCTGTTCTGTTCGGATTCAGGAAAAATATCGGAAAACTTTCCTGGTTTGTTAAAGCAGGTCCGGCATTTTCTTTCCTTGTCCATAAGAACATGCCAGAAGCTGCATTCAGGGAAAGAGATCTTATGCTGGGTATCAGCGAAAATAAGCAACCGGAAAGAGTCAACAGTAATGTCCAGTTGCTCTTAAGTGCTGGAATTAATTACAGATTCCACGAAAACTTTAGTTTATCATGCGAACCTATGTTCCGATATTACATTACATCTGCCTATAAAAGCGATTATATAAAATCAAAACATACATATACTGCCGGATTACGGGTAGGCTTGTTGTATAACTTTTAATTTTCAGGGGTATGCTTAGTTTTTACCTTAATAAAATAATTCATAGCAGCGATCCGGGACAATGCCCCGGATTGAGGAAGCTGGCCGGAAACTTCCTGCTGCTGGGAATGTTGGTTCTTTTGCCATTAATAGCATTCCCCCAGATTAACGGCTCAGAATATGGTTATTTGTATATCTCCGGCCAGGTGACCAATGAAACCAGTGGAGCCCCCGTTTCCAACCATACCCTCTGGATTGAATCCGACCTCAGCTATAACCCGTCATTTTCTTATTCCAAATCTCTTGTCACCAACGAATACGGGTTCTATTACGATACCATTCAAACTACTTGCGATCAGGGATCTCTTGTATTCATTACCTACGACATCGATAGCGTTCAATATAAGAACCAGGCATACTTCAGATTCTACTGGGAAGCAACAGCACATATCGTCGCTGAAGACCTAAAGATTTACGATCCTGCTACCAATAATGATTTTCAGGCAAATTTTGTCGCAGTTAAGGATTCTGCCGGTACCCTTTTGTATATTTTTACCGATAATTCTGTTGGCGAAAACATTCGCACCTGGGAATGGGATTTCGGTGATAACAGCCCTGTATCACATGAACAAAATCCTCAACATTCCTATGCCGAACCCGGTGTTTACAATGTATCACTTACCATCAGCAACAAAATTACACACGACGACTTTTACGATGTCAGCACCATAACCAAAGATGTTCTTGTGGTTGAGCGGGATTATTATCATCTTGGTGGGCATGCCAAAATAGGAGGATTCCCCATCGACATTGGTTCGGCATACCTTTATAAATTTGATAGCGCAGATAATCTAATACCCCTCGATACAGCTATTATCGATACTTTAGGTTATTATTTCTTTGCCCAGATTCTTGAGGGGAAATATATTACACGGGTTCAGATTCAAGGTCAATCGGTTTATTATGACAATTATCTGCCCACTTATTACGGGGATAAGCTTAACTGGGAATCTGCAGAGGTGATCAACCTTTTCAGTACTAACTGGGAATGTGATATCAACCTCATTCGCAGAACGGATCTGAATAACGGAGATGGGTTAATCCAAGGGAATATTGCTTATGGTAGTGGTGAAAATCCTGAGTTTACCCCAGCCGAAGGGATTTCTATCATGTTGCTTGACCCGGATGATATTTGTACCCATTATATACAGTCCGACCTGAATGGATCTTTTGCCTTTAATGCCCTGCCTATGGGAACTTATAAAGTTCATGCAGAAATCCCCGGAAAACACACCATACCGGCCATCGTAACTCTGGATGCCAACAATACGAACTTCAATGAACTGATTCTAATCATTTTATCAAATCAAATTACTTTTGATATAAACGAAACAGGTTCGTTATTTATAAAAGAAGCAGGCGATATTTTCCCAAATCCCTGCACTTCTCATGCGAGAATCTATCTGGAAGGAACAGCAAACTCTTCCTGCCAGGCAATGATCCTGAATCAAACAGGGCAACAGGTGTTTAGTGAAAATATCCATCTGTCTGCAGGCAGCAACCAGATTTTATTTAATACTACCGGGTTGCCGGTGGGTTTGTATCAGGTTGTGCTGATATCGGAAGATAATGCTATCATCACACAAAAGCTTATTAAAACAAACTATTGATAACTAATCAATTTACAATATTACAAAGCATCCCAACCTTTAGAGGGATGCTTTTTTCGTTTTGCTTTACAGGCAACCGTGAAACGAATTAATTGTCTTGAACAAAGTTACAGGCAGATGGAGTCCGAGCAGAATATACTGGATGAATGCAGGAAAGGTAACAGGGAAGCATTCCGGGAACTATACCGGAGGCATTCATCTGTAATGCTTGGCGTTTGTGCCCGCTACTCGGATAACCTTGCCGATGCTGAAGACATCCTGCAAGAGGGATTTATCAAGGTTTTTAAAAAAATCGGAACCTTTCGTGGTAAAGGTTCTTTTGAAGGATGGATGAAACGAATCATGATCAATACTGCTATTAATCATTATCACTCTAACCTGAAACATCATTACCATTTGAACATTGATGACCTGTATGAAGATGTTCCGTCTGATAATGAACAAATAAGCACCGAAACACCAATCCCGAAGGATGTCATCATGAAACACATCCAGGAAATGCCGGAAGGATACCGCTTTGTTTTTAATATGTTCGTTTTCGAAGGATTCTCGCATGCGGATATTGCGAAAAATCTAGGGATATCCGTTAACACGTCAAAAACACAGCTGTTTAAAGCAAGGCTTTTCCTGCAAAAAAAACTGAAACCTTATTTGCAGCAAAATGAAATAAGACCATGAAAAATCAATTGCACAATATTGATAAAATCATCCTGAAAAACATGGAAGATCATTCGATTGAGCCTTCCGAAAAAGTCTGGGCCGGTCTGGAGGAAAATTTCCTCAATAACTGGTTCCGGAAAGGAGGATTTTGGTCAAAAAACAGGATTCTTCTCATTTTCATGGGAGTCACCCTGATTTCCCTTACTGCGGTTCTTACTTTTCACACACCTTCTGAAAATATCCCGGCAATTGCCTCTCAGGATGTTGAGCAGATCAATCAAGCATCTGCCGGATCTCACATTGAACGAAACCCGGATTTGACTATTCAGGAAAGACAAGCAACTGTAAACCCTGCTAATGCGGAAATGCAGAATACAGTTGCTGCCTCAGCAAAAGTAAATGCTGACAATACAATTATGATTTCCGATGAATTTGGATCACAACCTGCAAGGCTTTCTGAAAACAATACTATTCAAAGAGTTTTTCCCTTTACAATGCAACCCTATGGTTTAACCTATCTATTAACAGATTTTAAGAATATAAACCTGCCTCCTGCATCATTTACCAACCGACCGGCTCCTATACCCCAAGTACCGGATTATTACCGTATATCCCAATGGTTTACAGGTGTTAATATAACTCCCGGGATTACCTTTTATCCTGAAAACAATGGTAACCGCAATCAATACCTGCTGGAACTAAATGCCGGTTATTCCCGCAATTCCTGGTTCATTCAAAGTGGTGCCGGATTGGGATACTATTCCGAATACGGAAATACAAGCATCGATTACCGCAGTTACGATAGTGTCGGTTATTTTTATGATGTGAGTTCTTTTCAGATTCATCCTGAATATCCTGATTCGATAATATTCAACCTTAAAATGACCGGGATCTATGACTCAATAGAGCATACGGTAATCAAGCAAACACGTAACCAATACCTGTATCTGCAAATTCCACTAAGCATAGGTTTAAAAATTTGGGAAAGAAACCGGGTTTCGTTTTCTGTCCGCGGAGGAGTCATCTTTTCCTGGTTGGTCTATAAAAACGAACCCACAGTAAAGTTTATACCGGATGACGCAACACTCATTAAAAGTAATTTGCTGTACCCGGGAAGAAATATTACAAACTGGCAATGGACTGCAGGATTAGGAATGCGATACGAGATTAACAACAATCTTCAGTTTTCCATTGAACCTGTTTTTAGCCAATATTTCGGAAGCTTCTATAAAACAGGTAAAGGTTATAATACTAAAATGCCCTATTCCATAGGATTACGAACAGGAATATACCTTAATTACTAGACTATGAACACACTACAAATAAAACTGATATTGATCTTTTTTTTACTAGGCATACAGGTCCTTTTGGGCAACAGCAACTTTGCAGTTTTACAGGGTCAGGTTTTGAACGGAGAAACAAGTTCTCCCATGCAAAACCAGGCTATGACCATTTCAGTCGACAGTATGCTTAATGATACTCATATTTATGAACTAATTGTTTATACTGACAGTAATGGGTTTTTCTGTGATACATTGTTCTTTCCTGGAAGCAATCTTCAGGGAACCATCCGGGTTTTTACATTAGATCCTTGTCTTAACACGATTGTAAATAAATCAGCATTGTATAAACCTGATATCCAACTTTACCAGTTTGATTTTATCCTTTGTGACTCCCTTGAAGACTGCCATGCAGGTTTTACTTATTACCCCGACACGACTTCAGGGATCAGTAATAAAATTCACTTTCAGGATATCTCACAGGGCAATCCCGATCATTGGTCATGGGATTTCGGTGACGGACAAACATCGGTGCTGCAAAACCCTGTTCACGTTTACCAGCAGCCGGGAAGTTATGAAACATGTCTTACTATCCACAACAGCATTGTAAACTGTACTGATATTTTTTGCCAGACAGTTACTACGCCTGTGTATCTTCTCTTGGGAGGGTTTGCCTATTCAGGAATTCAGCCGATAAATAATCCGGTACCGGAAGGTGATACGGGTATAGCTGTACTATACAGAAAGATAAACCAATCACTGATTCCTGTTGATACTAATTATTTTTCCGATTGGGGATATTATTGGTTTACAAACGTTTCACCAGGAACCTACGCTATTCAAGTGTCATTAACCAGGAACTCCACGCATTACTTTGATTTCCTGCCTACATACTTTCCTAACAGCATATTATGGGAATCCGCCGGACTTATAACTATGAATGACACACATTCATACAGTCTGGATACCTATCTGGTAACTCCGGATCCAAACTTTGCAGGCCCCGGAGCAATCAGCGGAACCGTTCAACATATTACAGGACCTCCACCGGATAATAATATGGAATTCAAGAGTGTTACAGTCATCCTGTTTAATTCAGCCAATGAGCCTATCGATTATATCCAAACCGATGCATCCGGCTATTTCAGTTTCAGAAACCTTTCCCTGGGTTCATACAGGCTGAAAGCTGATCTCGCGGGAAAATACAATCAGTGGACCGATATAACCCTGTCAGATACACAACCTATTGCAGGAACCGTGGTCCTTAAAATATACGATGAAAATGTCTTTGGCACCGAGGACCTATCCCCTTACCGGCTTAGTGTGACAGTCTTTCCAAACCCTTTCCTGGATTACCTGAATATTATGATTGATAAGGTAAACAAAGGCTATATCTACATTTCACTTACAGACGTTCTGGGAAGGAACGTTTTAAATCAAAAATTCAATTGTATCGAAGACAATGTAAACATAATCGTAAAAACAGATCATTTAAAAAATGGTATGTATTTTCTGCATCTTAAAAATAGCAATGGAGAAACCGTTTACACAGGGAAATTACTTAAATGAAATATTTCAGGCAACCAATAAAAAATCTTCTGTCTGATAAAATAGGACACCAACTGTAAAAAAATTAACCGAACAAAAACCATTTAAGATGAAAAAATCAGCAATATTTCTGGATTCCGGATTATTTCTGATACTAACAGGATTTTTTCAAAACTCTTTAAGGGTATATGGAACGGTTACGGATATTCAAACCAAAATAATTGTTCCACAACATACAGTAAACATCCTTATTGACAGTCTTCAAACCCAAGGTATAATATGGTCATAAACAATCTACTGGGTCAGAGAGTCTTTGAAAGGACACACTACATGAACTACGGAGCCAACACTATCACAGTTCCTGTTTCATCCTTTGGTGCAGGCATCTACAATGTGCTTATCCTGGGAAATAACAAGAACATACTAAGCAAAAAACTATTAGTAAGGTAATCGTTACGACTCAACCTGATAATCAGAGTAACGGGGCTTCTCAATTTGAGGGCCCCGTTTTTATTATAATGGATTGTCGTCTGCAAACCATTCTGCGTAAGCAGTTGCCGTTTCCCGCAATTTCAGGCTATGAAGTATTATCCTGGGAGGGAGTAATAGCTTGATTCTGTTTGCTATATCCAGAATGATATTCTCACTGGTAGGTTGATAAGGCAGCACGATAACTTTTTCAAAAGAAGCTCTCAGGAAATCAATTTTCTCAGGTTCATACTTATCACTTATAAGCAGGGCATGATCAAGTTCATCTGTAATATTCCTTTTCACAAGATCTTTGAGATCCTTGTAATCCATGATCATGCCAAACTTCGGAGAAGCCGGATCACTGTTTGGTTCCCCAGCCAATGTAACAAAAAGCTCATAAGAATGGCCATGGATATTGCGGCAGGGTCCATCGTAATCCTTCAGAACATGAGCCATTTCAAAATTAAACTGTTTGGTAATCCTGATTTTTGCCATATTTAAACAGCTTTAATTGTATAAAATATTTCAAGCGCTACTAAAACGATAAGAAGAAAACCTCCTGAAAACTCCATCCATTGAGCCAATTTCAAATTGCCTCTCATTTTACCAAAGTACACCCCTGAAATCGATAATAAGAAAACGGTACCCGGGATCAAAGCAACAAGGGGAAATAACCCAACTCCTATTATAGGTAAAGCAAGTCCGGCGATTAGTCCGTTTAATCCGGCAGCAAATGAAACAGCCAGTAACACCCCCCTCATACCGGTGTCAAATAATGTGGGATCTTCCTTTCTTATCCTGGAAAAGTAAATGGTTTTTAATCCTAGCAAAAACAAGATCACCAGGCCTGGAACCTGTTTAAACCCTTCCAGCCATGAATGCATAGAGTAACTGATCAGCCATCCAAGTGTAAACAAACCTGTCATGAAAACCGTTAATGACAAAGATGATCTGATGGCCTCCTTATAAGACTGACACCTGAAAAAGCCCATTTTCATCGCTACCGAAAAGCATAATAACGTCAAGGAAGCAGTAATAAGAATAATCCTGAGGGCAAGCATGGTAATTTCTTATTGAGTGTTAATCAAACCGGTAATCTTTTCCAGCCAAAAGGCATCGATTTCATTGAATGCATCAAGGCTCTTGCTGTCGACATCCAGGACTCCGCTTATAACTCCGGATTTATTTCTCAAAGGAACCACAATTTCCGAATTCGACCTTGAGTCGCAGGCAATATGTCCTGGAAATTGATGAACATCCGGTACAATAATGGTTTCACCTCGATTTATTCCAGCCCAGCATACACCACTATGTTTTTTAAGTTTAATGCATGCGACGGGCCCCTGATAGGGACCTACTATAAGTTCCCCTTCTGTAAGCAGATAGAATCCCGTCCAGAAATAATAATCGAACTTATGATGAAGCACCGCCGCTATGGTGGCCATAATGGCTACCGGCCATGATTGATCCTTGATCAATGCATTTATCTGTTGAAAAATCCTTTCATAACGGCTATTTCTCTTATTGCTGTCTAATGTCATTTTCGAGTATGTATTGCAAAATACAAAGGTAAGCTAATTGCCAAAATCACCGTTATTATAACAATACCATAACCAACACCAAGATGATCTGCCAGGAGACCTATTACCGGAGCAATAATAGCAGCCAGGATAGATTGCAAAAGGCTATCGGTAGAAATGGCAGAGGCCATAATACGCTTATCAACAGCTTCACTGATAAAGGCGACTCCAATGGGTTTTCTCAGATTTTCAATCATATAAATCACCACAAATAACACAATTGAAACCAGAAAAAAACCCATATTAAAAAATATCCCACTCAATATACCGGCAAAGAACCCAATAATCAGGGTCAAATTCAAAGGTATGGCCAGGTTATCGAACCATGTTGAAACCCGGCCAGAGATCCTTGATGCAAATGAACTTAAAAGGAAAATTATAAAAAATACGAATCCCACCAAAAGGGATGAGCGTTGTTCAATCGTCAGTGTAAGCAACAAAGGAACGGAGATAGCATATGTTTTCACAAGGGGTTGCAGGTAGTCCTTAACAGCTTTATAATACCCACTAAAAACAGAAAGGTTAAAAACAGCTTTTAGCACTGTCGCTTTAACCAGGGAGTTTCTATAATGCCTGAATAATTTTTGGAATTCTTTCTTTACTAATCGCTTATTAAACTTTTGAATATCACCATCTAAAATCCTGGGGTATGTTATTACCAGAATGAGATCCAAAATATAAGGTATTATCGAAAAAAGAAAAATATACCTGAAGCTGCCTGTATAGAATACGATAAAGCCACCTGTAATGGCAGAAAGTGCCGAACCCATTTGTGACCAAGATCTGGTATTCCCATAATAATGTACCTTATCCTGCAACCAGCCTTTAAATGAAAGGTATTCTATGACCATTGCCTTATGATTGCCTGTCCTGAAAGCATCTCCCAGCGAATAAAAAACAATAGCAACAACAAAAGCCTCAAAAAAACCGGACAGGAAAAAAACGAAAAAGGACAGTATATAAAAAACAAATGCAAGCAGCATGGTTTTCCTGCGTCCGAATGAATCGGCAATGATGCCGGTAGGAATTTCAAAAATATATATAGTGATCTCCCTGAGGGAATATAAAAGGCCTATCTCAAAAAAACTCAATCCTTTTTCCAGGAAGAATAAAACAAGAAACGCTTCAAAAAACCTTAGGTTTTTAAAGAATCCATAAAGACAAAACTTATAATACTGGATATCCTTTCTGAATATCGTTTGCATTTATGCAAAAATACGAATCATTTGATCCGCTCAAGTTCCACCGTAAAATGTCTCATGATGGGTGCCTCTCTGACAATGCGTAATCCGTGTTTAATACTATCCCTCCGGTCAAAAACATTTTTAAGGGCAACAGCAACATAGTCCATATGATTGTTGGTATAAACCCTTCTGGGTATTGTAAGCCTCATGAGTTCAAGAGCCGGAAAACGGTTTTCCCTGGTAATAGGGTCACGATCAGCCAGCAATGCACCGATTTCAACACCACGGACCCCTCCTTCCAGGTACAGTTCAATGGCAAGCGTTTGGGCAATAAATTCTTCTTTGGGAACATGAGGAAGGAACCTTTTGGCATCCACAAAGATTGCGTGACCTCCAAATGGATACTGTGTAGGTATGCCATACTCCTGTAGCTTCTGACCTAAAAACCCTACCTGACGGACCCGGGTATCCAGATATTCAAATTCCGTACCTTCATACAATCCCTGGGCAAGCGCATTCATATCCCTTCCCGACATACCCCCATAAGTGACAAAGCCTTCAAACATAATATTAAACACAGATGATTTCCTGTATAGCTCTTCATCGCGGAATCCGATAAACCCACCCATGTTTACAATGGCATCTTTCTTACTCGACATGGTCATACCGTCGGCATAGGAAAACATTTCTCTTACGATTTCACGAATTGACATATCGCAGTATGCCTTCTCCCTCATTTTTATGAAGTAGGCATTTTCTGCAAAACGGGCCGAGTCGAAAAACACCGGAACGCCATAGCGATCGGCAAGGGATTTTACGGCCCTCAGGTTTTCCATAGAAACAGGTTGCCCCCCGGCTGAATTACAGGTAATGGTAACTATGACCATCGGGATCCGTTCACGAGGGTTGCTCTTCAGAACACTCTCAAGCTTATCCAGGTCAACATTGCCTTTAAAAGGATGATCAAGAGTTGTGTCGTATGCTTCTTTTATGGTACAGTCAAGGGCACTGGCTTTTCTGAATTCAATATGCCCTTTGGTTGTGTCAAAATGAGCATTTCCAGGAACCAGGTCGCCTTCGTGGATCATGACTGAGAACAATACATTTTCGGCAGCCCTTCCCTGATGGGTTGGCAAAAAGTATTCAAATCCGAAAATATCTGAAATCGCATTCTTCATCTTATAAAAGGAAGAAGCCCCGGCATAACTTTCATCCCCGAGCATCATTTCCGACCACTGCCTGTCGCTCATGGCACCGGTGCCTGAATCGGTAAGTAAATCAATGAAAACCTGTTCGCTCTTTAAATTGAACAAATTATATTTGGCAGACTGTATCCATGTACGGCGCTCTTCAGGAGTGCTTTTCCGGATCGCTTCCACCATCTTCATCTTGTATGATTCTGCAAATGGTAATTCCATAAAAACAAAAAATAAATGTAATTAAATCAGGTTAAATGACCAGGTTACTTAGAATCAAAAATGAAGATACTCGTCGCGGTTCTTAATATTGAGGAACAACATCTTCCTGGATATACTGCAAGAAATCGAATTATTCATAACCCTGTCCGTAATGCGTCAAATTTATAAAAAAAACAACATTACCAAAAAAAATCATTAAATACTGCAAGGATAATCAGGAAATAATTCCTACAAATAAATGATTCCTATAAATTACTTAATTTGCAACCAATGTGATTTTTTTTTGACACTGTAATTGAATGAATCATTAAACACAGCGGATCGAAGGGTGGAACTTCATCGGGAATTAATTGATAAGAGCAGAAAGGGAAATCCTGGAGCCCAGTACCAGTTGTACCAGCTTTATTCCAAAGCCATGTACAATTTGTGCGTCAGGATGATGAACAACCGCGAGGAGGCAGAGGATATGCTTCAGGAATCTTTTTCCGATGCTTTCCGCAACCTTGACAGTTTCCGCTATGAATCCAGCTTCGGAAGCTGGTTGAAAAGGATCGTTATCAATAAATGCCTGAATGAAATAAACCGGCGTAAAGCCAACCTGAGCTTTTTTGAAGATATGAGTTATTTCGATCAGGAAGAAGAAGAACAACCCGATGATTATCAAACCAAACTGACGGTTGAAAATATTAAAAAAGCCATGGAAGAACTTCCCGACGGGGCTAAAATGATTTTCTCCCTTTATCTTCTGGAAGGATATGATCATCAGGAAATATCCGAAATCCTGAATATCAGCGTATCCAATTCCAAATCACAATATATGAGAGCTAAACGCAGAATTAAAGAAATTCTTAATAATCAGTAACATGAGCGACCAACTGGAAAATTTCATCAGACAAAACAGAGATCAATTCAATGATCTTGATCCGGATCCACGGATATGGAAGGGTGTTACCCTTCGGGATGAAACCCAAAACAATATCCGGTGGTTGAGCGTGGCCTTGAAAGTTGCTGCCGCAATAGTGATATTTATTGGCAGCTATTTTTTCCACGATTATATGAGCTACCGACAAAACAATAGTAATTATGCTATTTCAGAGCAATCGGAAGAACTAGAGATACTTACTGAAGCTGAAGCTTATTATACTGCTCAAATCCAGGCAACCGAATCACAGATTTTCCTGCTTGCCGGAAATAATCCCGAATTACAGAAAGATATTAAAGAAGAAATGGAAAATCTTGATAGCATTTACAAGCAATTAAAAGAAGACCTTAACGATAATGTATCCGCAGAAGAAGTGATTGAAGCTATGATCCAGAATTACAGGATGAAACTCATGATACTCGAGGAAGTGCTTCAACAATTGAAAAAATCCAATACCTACAGCGATGAAAAGAAAATCAGATTATAGAAAGATATTGGGGATAATGGCCATTGGAATCTTTTCAACATTTCTTACCATTGGCCAGACCTATGAAAAAAACAAGCATATCTCACGCTCGTTTGAGGTTACAGGTATGACTGAAATACAGATTAACAATAAATATGGAACCATCCATGTGATTCCCTGGGAAAAAGATTCCGTTCGATTCGAGATCGACCTGAAAGTAAAAGCAAACAAAGAATCCAAAGTGGACAAGATCTATGAATATATTGATTTTGAATTTACTTCCACATCATATTATGTAATTGCGCAAACAGTTTTTACCAATAAGCGAAACAGCTTCTGGACCGAATTATCCGATATCACCAACATGATCTTCAGTGGAGGAAATAAGGCGGAAATCGATTATATTGTTTATTTGCCCGACAAAAATCCTATCAAGATCAGCAATAAATTCGGAAACATATATTGTACCGATCATAACGGCAAAGCTGAAATAAATATATCCAACGGAGATATTAAAGCACATGATTTTACTGGAATAACCAACATTACCCTTGAATTTGGACGAGGCAATATTCACAGTATCCAATCCGGCACTTTGCAGGTGAATTACTCTGAAATCAATGTTGAGCAATCGGAAAATCTTAAAGTTTCAGGGAAATCAGCAACCATCAATATTGAAAGTATCAACGAATTACACCTTGAATCACGCAGAGATAAGGTAAATATTGGTAAAGCATCAAAGATTTTCGGCGAAACAAGCTTTAGCTATACCACAATTGATAAACTTGAAAGAAATATTACCCTCAAGACTGAATACGGGGAGATAAGAATAGAATCACTTGCCGAAGGATTCAGATTTGCAGGTATTAATTCAACATATACAGACATTTTTATGACTCTCCCTGCTAATATGGGATTAAATCTTGAAATCAGCCATGATGACAGGACAGATATAAGCATGCCTCCTACATTTGATAAAATTAAAACGGAAAGTAAAGATCCCGGATCCGGCACTTTAATCACTTATGGATCAATAGGAGAAATTCAACGAGATCCATCCCGTATTAATATAACAACTCAGTCGGGGCACCTTTCCTTTTCTCTGAAATAAGTTTTTTTAGAAAAAATGCGACCATCCTGAAAATCTTTTGTCACTAATTTCTGAAGACAAATTCCAAAGGCTTGATGAGAATTCATCATAAAGCCAGGTAGGTTTACTAAAATCTTATTAAGTATGAAAAATTCACTTTGGGTATTATTTGCTGCTTTTTCTGTTAGTTCTCTTATATCCTGCGACAAGGAAAAGCTGATCGAAGGCAATGGCAATCCAACCACAGAAACAAGGATCATTCAAAACTTTAACACCCTGATCCTGAAGATGGATTATAACGTTACCATAATTCAGGATTCACTTGAAATGGTTGAGGTTTATGCAGAATCAAACCTGATAAGGTACATTGACACTTATGTATCGGGGAAGGATCTGGTTATCCGCGAAAAGAACAGTTATAAAATTGATTATAATGTTCCGGTTGTAATTACAGTTCATACAACGCAGGTAGAATACATCGACCTGCTGGGTTCCGGGATGATAGAAACAGGAAATTTGAATACACCTCTGCTTGATATCGATATCCTGGGGTCAGGAACCATAGAAGCATATTGTAATACAGATAAGTTAAGCGTAAATATTTCCGGATCCGGTTATGCAAATATTGTTGGTTATTCCGATGAAGCATATTACAGAACATCGGGATCAGGACACATTCAGGCATATAATATGTTTGCTGAGAATTGTCACGCTAAAATTTCCGGTTCAGGAAACATATATTTATATGCTGTGAATTATCTTAATGTTTCCATATCCGGAAGCGGATCCGTTTTTTACAAAGGTAATCCTCTATTGGATTCGAGCATAACGGGTTCAGGAACCATTATTCATGTACCTTAAATATAGCAGATATGAGGAGTATACTTTTTATATGGATATTCATATTGGTTTGTTTAACAGGTTTTTCCCAGGAAGATAATATGTCGGTTGGAATGAGGCTGGGTGTAAGCACAGGGATTTGTTTTAACTACTTCGAAGGATATCATGGATTTGAAGGATTGCTTACCCGGAGAAACAAAGGGTTACAACTGACCGGTATTTATCTGGCACAAAAACCTCTGGAAAATAAATACAGACTTAACTTCTGGGTTTATTACGGAGCCGGATTGCATGTTGGGTATGTCCGCTGGAAACAAAGAATCGGGCCCTACCACCCTGCTTACGGATCCGGGAACGATTGATACTGGAAACATAATATGGTTTTGGGTGCCGATGGCAAATTCGGGATTGAGTATCGGTTTCTCAGCGTACCTGTGACTTTTGGCATCGATTATAAACCCTACTTTGAATTGTTCGGCCAACGGATGTTCAGGGTAAATCTTTGGGATTTCGGATTTTCAATAAAATATGTACTTAAATAATAGATTACAAAAATGAAAAAAATCACATTAATGTTGGCTATTTTATCCATAAGCCTGATGGGAATGGCTCAGGATAAAGAGAAGGACGAAATACAAACCCTTTTCGGCAACAAAAACGGAAAAATGTCCCACGGTGGTTATGGAGCACTCTCTTTCGGTTATACCCGGCTCGATAACAAAGATGCTATGCTGGCCGGTATCCGGGGAGGATGGATTATCGATCACCACGTAACCATTGGCCTCGCCGGTTATGGTATTGTAAACGACTTCGAATACAGCGATGAACCCTATCTGAACGGTGAGGAATATAACCTTGCCGGAGGCTACGGAGGTTTACTTATCGAACCTATTATTGCCCCGCATTATCCGGTTCATGTGACCTTCCCTGTTCTTATCGGAGCTGGAGGAGTTGCCTCTTACCGCAGTAATTGCTATTGCGATAATGATTGGGATGGTGATGATGATTACTGCTACGACTGCTGGGATAGCAGGTATGAAGACGGTGATGCATTCTTTATCGTGGAACCCGGCATCGAACTGGAACTGAACCTGGTCAAATTTATGAGGGTTTCCATTGGTGGTTCTTACCGCTGGACGTCCAACGTGGGAATAGAACACTACGATAAAGATCTTATGCATGGATTTTCAGGAAAGTTCTCCCTGAAATTCGGCAAGTTTTAAGTAACTCCTCTAATGTGTTCAATACCTGCTTTGGTATAGGGGGCTGCGGCCCCCTTTTTTATATCCCTATTTTAATTACTTTTACTGCGAAACATGAAACCGGTACTATTATGAATAGATTGTTCACTTTCGTGCTTATTCTTGTAATCCCCACATTCCTCTATTCCCAGCCGTTTAAATATAATTTCAGGGATAAGTCCCTGAGAGTGGATTACCTTCACTCCGGAAATTACGAAGAAGAAGAATATAAACTCATAGAGTTCATTGAAGAACCTTTCTGGGGCGGTTCCCATACTGTTTTGATCGATCCTTTTGACTATGGTAACTACAAAGTTGAAATGCGGAATCTTGCAAATAATGAATTATTATATTCAAGAGGTTATTCTACCCTTTTCAGGGAATGGCAATCAACCGATGAAGCAAAATCACTAAAAAAGTCGTTCTACGAATCCGTTTGTATGCCAATGCCCAGAGATGCTGTGAAGATCGAATTCTACAGCCGTAATGAAAGATTGGAGTGGGATAAAATGTTTTCCCTGCATTATAATCCCGATAAAACCGAAACCATCATCAGAAAAGATCATAAATACCGTAAATTTAATATCCATAAATCAGGTAAGCCATCCGAAAAGCTCGATATTGTTATCATCCCTGAAGGTTATACCCGTAAAGAACAAAAGAAATTCAAAGACGACTGCAAAAGGTTTGAAAATTTCATTCTGGATGCATCTCCCTATTTAGACCGAAAAGAAGATATTAACATCGTAGGCATATTAGCATGGTCTGAAGAATCCGGAACCGATATCCCAGGAGAGGAAATTTACAAAAATACCCTGGTCAATTCCAATTTCTATACCTTCGGTTCGGAACGCTACTTAACAACATATGATTTTAAATCTGTTAAAGATGTTGCTTCCAATGCTCCCTATGATCAAATCTTTATCCTGGTTAACCATGAAAAATACGGAGGAGGCGGAATTTATAATTTCTATTGCATTGCCACCAGTGATAACGAGAAATCGGATTTCCTTTTCCAGCACGAATTCGGACATGCTTTTGCCGGACTTGGAGATGAATATTATACATCAGATGTTGCGGTAGAAGATTTTTACCCTCTTGATAAAGAACCCTGGGAACCTAATATTACTACACTGGTTGATTTTGAAAGTAAATGGAAAACTATGATTAATGATACTATTCCAGTTCCAACTCCGGATAAGGAATTATACTACAACACGGTAGGTGTTTTTGAAGGTGGCGGCTATGTGGCAAAAGGAGTTTACAGACCTTACCATGACTGTACCATGAAGTCAACACTCTATGATGCATTCTGCCCCGTATGCCAAAAGGCTATACGAGATATGATAGATATTTATAATAAATAAATAGTATTTGTAATGTTGGAAAAATGATGCAGGAAACAGGTTACAGGTTGCAGGATGCAGGTTACAAGTTGCAAGATGCAGGTTACAAGTTGCAAGATGCAGGTTACAAGTTGCAGGAATCAAACCACACACTACACTCTTACCCTTGCCTCCTGAAACCTGCTCCCTGAAACCTGTACTCTGAAACCTGTACCCTGAAACCTGTACCCTGAAACTTCCTGCTCTACGTTTCCATCAATCATTATAAGTAATGGGGTATTTCTTTATTATCAATTCATTAAAATCATTTGTATCATTTGTTTTTGTCGATAAGTTTTTCCTATTTTTGCACTGTGAATGAATTAACAGTATTATGTAACTGATTTTCAAATATATATCAAAGGAGGAGTCATGTTAAGTAAATTATCGGAATTGCGGGAAATCGTTAAGAAATCTCCAAAGAAAAAGCTGGTGGTTGCCGCCGCTCAGGATGAACATTGTTTGGAAGCCGTAATGGCTGCCACAGAAATGAAAGTTATAGATCCTATTCTAATAGGGGATAAAATAATTATTGAAGACATTGCCAAACAAAAGAAAGTCAACCTTTCGAAAGCCACCATCATTGATGAGCCCAATCTTAACCAGGCGGTGGCAAAAGCGGTAAAGCTGGTTCACTTCGGTGAAGCTGACATCCTGATGAAAGGAAAAGTCGGAACCGCTACTTTGCTCAAAGGAGTTTTAAATAAAGAATGGGGACTGAGGAAAAGTGATATTCTATCCCATATTGCCCTGTTTGAAGTACCCGCCTATCACCACAAGCTTATCGCACTTACCGATGTAGCCATGAACATCGCTCCTGACCTCAATGCAAAGGTTCAGATTATCAACAACGCCATAGAGTTTTTAAACAAACTTGGAATTGCAGAGCCAAAAATTGCTGTATTGGGTGCTGTGGAACTCGTCAACGAAATGATGCCTGCCACTATGGATGCTGCTTTGCTTTCGAAAATGGCCGACCGTGGTCAGATTCCGAATTGCCTGATCGACGGCCCGCTTGCCTTTGATAACGCTATCTCCGCCGAAAGCGCCAAGCATAAAGGAATCCGAAGCGCAGTTGCAGGGGATGCTGATCTGTTGCTTTTGCCTGATATCGAGGCGGGTAATGTACTTTACAAAGCATTTGTTTTCTTTGCCAATGCAAAGGTCGCTGCGTGTGTACTTGGAGCCACTGCACCTATCGTTTTAACTTCAAGGTCAGATTCTGAAGAATCCAAACTTGACAGCATCATCCTTGCTGCAGCTACTCAATAAGTCAGTGTCCTGATTTCTCCTTTTTTGATAATATTATGTATGGACTTATAAACTCATTCACATGATGGATTCTCAACTTATTATCACTATCAATCCAGGATCAACATCCACCAAAATTGCAGTCTTTGAAGAAGATAAACCCATCTTTGAAAAAAACATCAAACACAGCACATCTGAACTTGAATCCTTTCATCGTATAACAGATCAGTTTGATTTCAGAAAAGATATTATTACAAAGGAATTAAAAAAGGCCGGCATCAATTTCGAAAATGTAGTTGCCATTGTCGGAAGAGGAGGCCTGGTGCGTCCTATTGAATCTGGTGTTTATGCGGTTAACCGGTCCATGATCGATGATCTTAAGGAAAGTGCCCGTGGAGAACATGCAAGTAACCTTGGAGGATTAATTGCTTATGCCCTCCTGAAAGAATGTCCAGGTAGCAAAGCATATATTGCCAACCCCGTAGTAGTTGACGAACTGGATGAGATAGCCAGGATCAGCGGTCATCCTCTATTCCCCAGGAAATCCGTTTTCCATGCATTGAACCAGAAAGCCACAGCCAGAAGGCATGCCAAGGCCATAGGTAAAAAATATGAGGATATCAACCTGATCGTTGCCCATCTTGGCGGAGGAATCAGCGTTGGGGCTCATCGCAGGGGGCGGGTGATTGACGTAAACCAGGCAATTGGCGGGGAAGGCCCGTTCTCTCCCGAGCGGGCAGGAACACTCCCCGTAATTGATGTGGTTAAAGCCTGTTTCAGTGGGAAATATACCGAAGAAGAAATGACCAAAATGCTCATCGGCAAAGGAGGCCTGGCCGCTTACCTCGATACAAACAATGCCATGGAGGTAGAAGACAGAGTGAAAAAAGGTGATAAAAAAGCTACTCTTATCTATGAAGCCATGGCCTACCAGGTCGCTAAGATCATTGGAGAAATGTATACCGTTCTTAAAGGTGATGTGGATAACATCCTTATCACCGGAGGAATCGCTTATGATAAGTGGTTCGTGGAAAAAATCAGGGAAAGAGTTCATAAACTTGCCCCTTGCGCGATCTATCCCGGAGAAAATGAAATGGAAGCTCTGGCCATGAATGGACTACGGGCAATCAACGATCCTTCTATCGTCAAAGAATATTGATAGATTGAACTTCACTATTCATTCTAAAAAATACCGGCACAGATTAAAATCCTATCCAACCTTTTACCGGTAAACCTGGTCTGATAAACGTAAATGACCTGCAGCTTATTTAAATCTGATATAAGTTGCTGGAAAGGTTTTTTATATAGCTTTGCTTTCACATAAAAATAACCATTATTTAACCTGTGGTTAAATGGCCATTAAGATAACACAGTAAAAACTGTATACACCATGAAGCGCTTGTTTATCCTCCTGATTACTGTATTCCAGGTTGCAGCAATAATAGCCCAAACCGGTTGGAGAACCGGTGAAATGGAAATCCGGGTTTATTACAAAGATGTCGCTACTATCCATCAAATCGACGAATTGAATTTAAATGGTGATTTTTATCCTGATCATGCCATTTTATATGTTATCCCAAAAGAGCTGGATAGAATAGAAGAACTGGGATTGCCCTACTCCATCCTGAAAAAAGACCTGAATGCTTACTACAAAGATTTTTGGTCACGAAATCGAGATGCCTATCATTCCTATCAGGAAATCGTTGACCTTGCTGACAGTCTGGCCACACATTTCCCATCAATATGCAAGAAAATACTTTATGGAACCAGTCTGGAAGGAAGAGAGCTGGGTGCTCTTAAAATCAGTGACAACGTTGAGACTGATGAACCTGAAGCCGAAGTAATGTTCGATGGCGGGATCCACGGTGATGAAATCGGAGGCCCCGAAAATGTGATCCGTTTTGCCAGGCAGTTATGTACTGAATACGGTTCAGACCCCGACATTACTTTTCTGATCGACAACAGGGAGATCTGGTTGTATTACATGGTTAATCCCGACGGAAGAGAAAATATGTCGAGATATAATGCTAACGGTGTAGATTGTAACCGCGACTGGGGTTTTATGTGGGATGAGGAAGGCTATAGCTCAATGCCTTTCGGAGAAGTGGAAACTCGTGCCCTTAGAACATGCGTTTTCGAAAACCAGTTTGTTGTTCACACTACATATCATAGCGGCACTGAATACATATCCTGTCCATGGAGCTACCGTTACGAGGCTCCACCCGACGCTGACCATATTCTTCATTTAGCCGGTATTTATTCGTCAGAATCCGGATATGCCAATCTGGAATACGGACAAGGCAGCAGCGGTATGTATGTCATCAATGGGGCAACCAAGGATGGCAATTACGGAACCATGGGCTCAGTCAGCTGGTCGATGGAGATTTCCATGAGCAAACAGCCTCCCGCTTCACAGATCATGATGTACTATAATTACAACCTGCCTTCCATGCTGGCTATGATTGAGTATGCCGGATATGGAATTGAAGGTATCGTTACCAATGCCATTACCGGTGACCCTGTTCAGGCTATCATATTTGTTGATGATCTTTACCCTGTGTATACAGATTCCACTGCCGGGGATTATCATAAATACATTTTACCAGGAACCTATAACGTAAAAGTCATTGCAAGTGGCTATGAAACACAGGAAGTAAGCGATATTGTAATACAGGAGCTTTCCTCAACCATAGTCAATTTCCAACTTGTACCCCTCGATACACCCAGGCAATATGCCTACAACATTCCTGTTTGCGTCATCCCTGGTAACAACTATGACGATGAGGGGAACATTCCTGCAATCTTCGGAGAACCTGACAACATCTATTACTCCCTCGGCCGCAACGGTCACGTCATCATTGATATGCAAAAACCCTTACAGGATAAACCAGGAAACGATATTAAAGTATTTGAAGGGGATATTTCCCAGGAAGGTTATGACTTCTTTGCAGGACAAACCCTTGATGGCCCCTGGACACTTCTGGGTACCGGCGAGGGAACCACGGAATTCGATTTTTTTCCTGCAAGTGTGGCACAGGCAAGATATTTTAAAATCGTTGATGATGGTAACGGAGCCACTACAGGAAACGATGCCGGATTTGATCTGGATGCTGTAAGCGATTTGGATCATGTTTGGGGTGTTTTCATTGTTATGTTTTCCGCGGAAGTAGATGACTCGGGTGGCAACAGTAACGGCCGCATCGACCCGGAGGAAACTGTCGATTTGCTTATAACTATAGGTAATACAGGTAACGTAAACGCAAACAATGTAAGTGCCACTCTTTCAACCACCTCACAATACATCACTATTAACCAGGGAACTGCCTCCTATGGCACCCTTCAACAGGGACAATCTACTACCCAGCCCTTCAATGTCACTGCAGATGCTTCCACTCCAGCCGGAACCGTCGCAGAATTCACACTTTCCGTAGTCGCAAACAGCGGAATGTATTCCACTTCCTTCGATATGGAATTCGTGATCGGACAATTGCCTGTACTGGTCGCCGATCTCGACCAAAACCATAATTCAGGCCCAGTTATGGCGTCAATAATTCAAGGACTGGGCATACCCGTGGATCTGCTAACCTCCATCCCGTCAGATCCAGGCTTGTATAAATGCATTTTTATTTCACTCGGAACCTATTCAAACAATCATGAACTTACTGTATCCGAAGGACAAGCCCTTGCTAACTATCTGAATAACAATGGCAGACTTTACATGGAGGGTGGTGATACCTGGTCATATGATGACCAAACAGCTGTTCATCCTATGTTTGGTATAAATGGCATTCACGATGGCTATAATGATTTGGGATTGATCCTTGGTCAGGATGGCAGTTTCGCCGATGATATGGTTTTTTCATACACAGGTGATAATTTCTACATCGACAGGCTGGAGATAGCTTCCGGTGCAAATGATGCTTTCCAGTTGTTCAGGAACCAGGTCCCGACTTACTGCAACAGCATAGCCAATGATCCCGGAGGTTATAAAACAGTGGGATCTTCCTTTGAATTCGGAGGATTGCAGGATGGTCAGTCAACCAAGGAGGAACTGATGATTGAAATCCTGGAATTTTTTGGAGGTATACTCACAGGTACAGAAGAATATAACAAACAGGAATATCTTTCATCCATTATAACATATCCAAATCCTTTTCAGGGTAACGCAACCATTAGCTTTTTCCTGAAAGAAAAAACCCAGGTCACAACAGAAATCTTTAATCTTAACGGTCAGTTAATGGAGGTAATCTGCAACCAAATGATGGATGCAGGATATCATAGAATTAACTGGCATGCCGGCACCGGAACGGGAGAGGGTGTTTACTTCTACCGCATTACGGCCGGATCATCTGTTGAAAATGGTAAAATTATCTGTATACATTGATCTGACCATATTCCTGCTGATTTTTTCAGCCATGATCATTCCCCACCCGTTACAGGCTCAAACGGGCTGGAGAGATAAAGAAATGGAGGTAAAGGTTCCGTTGCAGGATCCTAAGGATGCTGCTTTCCTTGCTTCCATGCGTTTTCAGGGTGATATTTACCGGGAATACGCTATCCTGTACCTGATCCCTGAAGAATTAGCCATTTTACAGGAAAAAGGGCTCCCCTTTGAAATTACTATTCCGGATCTGAATCAACATTACAGAGGATTCTGGGAGACCAGGGCTGAATATCATTCCTATGAGGAAGTTATCGCACTGATGGACAGCCTGGCTATGAACTTTCCTTCCATATGCAAAAAGGAGGTTTTCGGGATCAGCGTAGAAGGCAGGGAATTATCTGCTCTGAAGATAAGCGATAGTGTACAATTTGACCAGGCTGAACCAGAGATAGGTTTTGATGGTAGCATCCATGGTGATGAAATCGGAGGAGCAGAAAACCTGGTAAGATTTGCCAGAATGCTTTGCCTGAAATACGGAAATGATCCTTATATCACTGACATGGTCGACAACCGGGAGATCTGGATCTATTGCCTTGTCAATCCCGACGGCAGGGAAAACATGACAAGATACAATGCCAACGGTATCGATCTTAACCGCGACTGGGGCTATATGTGGGATGCCTGGGGTTATAGTCCCTCTGCTTACTCCCAGCAGGAGACAAAAGCACTGCGCTCATTCATGCTTGATAATCACTTCAATATTCACATAAGCTATCACAGTGGTACGGAAGCATATCTGTATCCCTGGTATTACAGATCCAATCCCTGTGCTGAAGATGATGAGAACGAATTCCTGGGAAACCTTTACTCAAGCAGCTCAGGTTATGATGATCTCGAGTATTTCCCAGGATACCAGTTATACCCGACCAACGGAGGTTCAGTAGAAACCAGCTATGGAGTTATGGGCAATTACGGGGTTGCCATGGAGATTTCTTATATAAAACAACCTCCGGTTTCCCAGATCATGTATTATTACAACATCAACGAACCTTCTATGCTTGCCCTGACCGAATACTCCGCATACGGTATCAGAGGCTTTGTAAGAGATGCAACCAACGGAAAACCTTTGCAGGCTGCTGTTTTCATTGACGACTTTTTCCCGGTATACTCCGATTCTCTCGTTGGCGATTTTCAGAAATTTGTCCTGAGCGGAACCTATTCTGCAACTGCTGTTGCTGACGGTTACCAGAAAATGACCATCGAAAACATCGTTGTAAATGACCAGGATTATACCCAAATAAATTTCCTGATGACCCCGGCAGATACCCCTGACCGGTATGCTTACAGGGTAATCAGTTGCCAGATCCCAGGTAACAATTTCCTGGATGAAGGAAACACCCCGGCCGTTATCGGAAGCCCCGACCAGGTGTTTTACTCCCTCGGGAAAAGCGGATGGATTGTCATTGAAATGTCCAAAGCCATCCTGGATCTTTCAGGGAATGATATTATCGTGTATGAGGGAGATAACTCTCCGGAAGGCTATGACATTTACGCAGGAAATACCATGGATGGACCCTGGATTCAAATAGGCTCCGGAATAGGTACCCAGGAATTCGACCTGAGTGTAACCGGACTAAACCAGGCCAGATATTTTAAAATCAAAGATGACGGCGATGGACCCTCCTCCGGTATGGATGCAGGATTTGATCTTGATGCTATTAAAAATCCTTTTCAAAACTGGGGGGTATACCTTTTGCTGACGGATTCATGGATTGATGATAGTGCCGGCAATGGGAACGGCCGCATTGACCCTGGCGAAAATGTT
Source organism: Bacteroidota bacterium (assembly GCA_018831055.1). Classification (NCBI taxonomy): domain Bacteria; kingdom Pseudomonadati; phylum Bacteroidota; species Bacteroidota bacterium. The sequence continues at coordinate 17,630 of JAHJRE010000193.1, read as the reverse complement.
CTATTGAAAGTCATCATCGAAAATTTTGGTAATATGGATGCCATGACCACAACAGGAACACTGACAACAACAAATCCATATCTTACCATTACTCAAAATACTTATCATTTCGGGAATATACTTCAGGGAGAATCTGCTGAAGGTTCTTTTGAACTTTATGCCGATTTTTCCTCACCGGCCGGGGAAACAGCAGAATTCAACCTTAACCTTTCCTCCAACAATGGATTGTATACCTTTGATTTTCCGCTGCAGTATTTTATAGGTCAGTTACCTGTATTCGTGGCTGATCTGGATGGAAACACAAACTCCGGCCCAATGATGATCACCAGTATGGAAGAACTTGGAATAAACCCGGTTTATGCTACCACTCTTCCTGAAAATCCCGGATTATATAAATGCATCTTCGTTTGCCTTGGGATGATGGGAAATAATCATGTTCTCACCACCACAGAAGGAACCCTTTTATCAGATTATCTTAGTGCAGGAGGTAGACTTTACCTGGAGGGTGGCGATACCTGGTTTAACGACCCATCTACCACCGTCCACTCTATGTTCGGGATTACCGGTATTCACAACGGATATAACGACCCCGGGTTAATCATTGGCCAGGAAGGCGGGTTTGCAAGCAACATGATCTTTCAATATAATGGGGATGAAACCAGCGTAGACCGGCTTTCCTTATCCGGCGATAATGCCTTTGAACTTTTCAGGAACCAGGTACCACTATATTGCAACAGCATTGCCAACGACGAAGGATATTATAAAACCGTTGGGTCTTCATTTGAATTTGGGGGACTCATCGATGGACAATCCACTAAAACCTTGCTGATGGAAGCTATCCTGGAGTTTTTTGGAGGGATACTTACCGGAAACCCTGACCAGAAAACTCTTACTGATAATTTCCTGATTTATCCCAATCCCGCAAATGAGTCAATTATCCTGGAAACAAAAAATAATGATCCCTGTAACCTGGATTTCATCCTGTACAATATTTCAGGAAACTGTGTATTGAAGGAAAAAATCACTTTACCAGGTTTTGGAACGCAAAAAACCACCATTGAACTGAAAAATAATGCTGGTTATTTACATCCAGGTATTTATCTTTACAAACTCATAAATAAAGATATGTCAATATCCGGAAAACTAATTGTAAACTAAATACAAAGTATTAATCAAACTTCACCCAATGACGAAACACTTACATCTTGCCCTGGGCCTCCTGATTATGATACAATGGTCAGGTAGCAGAGCACAGCAAATTTCTTATTCCGACTCCTGGGCAGCACAGGGGATGGAAGCCGTTTACACTTCACCTGAATTGCTTACCCTTACCTTTTCATTACAGGAATTTTCGATGAATGATGTTGAAGTAGGGAAAGAAATGTTGAAAAGCATTTCTATGCCGGGCAGCCTCCTTCCAAATAACGAAGGGGCTCCTGATCTTCCAGGATCAGGTCATTTCATTGCCATTCCCAATGGATCAAACCCTTCTCTGCGCATAGTAAGCATGAGAAAGGAAGTATACCAGGGAGTTAATATTGCCCCGGCCCCCCGTATTCCGCTGGATACGGATAAAAATCCCCTGCATTATTCAAAGGATCAGGCAATCTACACAAAAAATGCTTTTTATCCTGAAGAACCTTTTGTCCTCAGTGAACCAACCATTATAAGGGGAGTGGAAACAGCCACCCTTGGGATAACGCCTTTTCAATACAACCCGGTAACCAAAGAGCTGATTGTTTACCGCGACCTCATTATTGATATCAGTTTCAATGGCGGTAACGGTGTTTATGGTGACGAACGTTTGCGCAGCCGATGGTTCGACCCCATTTTGCAGGATGTCCTGGTAAATTATGAAGCACTGCCTGAAATGGATTATTCCTCCAACTCAAATCCGCAAGGCCGTGATACAGGGTGCGAATACCTGATTATCTCCCCGGATGACCCGGTTTTCCTGTCATGGGCTGACTCTCTGCGCCGGTTCAGGAATATGCAGGGTATCTTCACCAACATAGTAACAACCACGGAAATTGGAGGTAACAGCGCTAATCTTGTTGAAGCTTACATCAACAACGCATACAATACATGGGATATTCCGCCTGTCGCCATCCTTATCCTTGCCGACTATGGTACTTCCTCTACAGGCATCATGTCTCCCATTTGGAATTCTTATTGTGCATCTGACCATATCTACGGTGATGTAAACGGAAATGGCATGGCCGATATCATTATGGCCAGGATTACTGCGCAAAACGACACGCATTTGAGCCATATGATCGGAAAAAATCTCACGCATGAGAGAACTCCGCCCATGGATCCTGACTTTTATGATCATCCCATCACTGCCCTTGGATGGCAAACGGAACGCTGGTTCCAGATTTGTTCCGAATCTGTGGGAGGATATTTCAAGCATGTACAGGGAAAAAATCCCGTCAGGATCAATGAGGTTTACGACGGAAATCCGTCGGTAGACCCTTGGTCCACTGCCACCAATACCGGAACTATCATGAATGTTTTCGGACCTAACGGACTTGGATACATCCCTGCTTCTCCTTCCGACCTCGGCGACTGGTGGGGTGGTAATGCTACTATGATTAACAATGCCATTAATGATGGAGCATTCATACTGCAACACCGTGACCATGGTGGAGAAACCGGTTGGGGAGAGCCTTCATACCACAACAGCGACATAAACGGACTTACCAATACCGAATATTGTTTCGTTTTTTCTGTTAACTGCCTTACAGGAAAATACAACTGGGGAAATGAATGCTTCACTGAAAAGTTCCACCGTTCCGAATTTGGTGCTTTGGGACTGATCGCGGCTTCAGAAGTATCTTATTCTTTCGTTAACGACACTTACGTTTGGGGGCTATATGATCATTTGTGGCCCGACTTTTTGCCCGACTTTACCCCCACTCCTGATCACAGAGGCTTATTTCCTGCCTTCGGGAACGTTGCAGGAAAATACTTCCTGATGCAATCGGGTTGGCCTTACAATACAGGAAATAAGGAAGTAACGTACAATCTTTTCCACCATCATGGCGATGCATTCCTGACCTTGTATTCGGAAGTTCCTCAGAACCTGACAGTTTTACACAACAGCGTTCTTGTCGGAGGTATCAATTATTTTGAGGTTACGGCAGATTCAGGAGCAGTTATCGGTCTTTCCATAAACGGAGAATTCCTGGCAACTGCCACTGCAACAGGACTACCGGTTATCATTCCCATAGAACCTCAGGTGCCGGAAACCATATTGGATGTGGTGATTACAAAAACCAATTACCTTCGCTATCACAGTGAAGTCCCCGTCATTTCACCGGATATTCCCTATGTTATCTTCCAGGATTATCAGATCAATGATATTCATGGGAACAACAATAATGTCCTGGATTATATTGACTCTGTCCTGCTTACCATAACCGTTCAGAATGTAGGAAATATTGATGCCGAGAATGTGACTGCCATTTTACGGTCGCAGGATGCTTACATAAGTATTACCGACAGCACCGAATCATACGGAAATATTGCTGCACATGAATCGACTACTGTTCAGGATGCCTTTTCATTTGCGACTGATCCCGAAATACCGGATGGACATATGGTATATTTCACTTTGAAATCAACCGATGGCGACAGTGTTTGGTACAGCAGTTTTCTGATCAAAGCCCATGCCCCGGTATTGGTATTTGAAGAATATATTATCCAGGATGCTGAAGGTAATGGCAATAACAGGCTCGATCCGGGTGAAACTGCCGACTTTTCACTTTCGATCATAAACAATGGAGGCGCTGAAGCTTACAATGTTATCGGAGACCTTTCATGTAATGACTCTTACGTGACCATTAACACCAACAACCTGAACTACGGGATTATTCAGGCCGGAGAGACCGTGACTGAAGAATTCAATGTTTCTGCCGATGCCTCGACACCGGGGGGATTTAATGCAATGTTTGAGTTTTCTGCCAATGCCGATTATAATATTTCCATGACGGATTCATTTGATATCATCATCGGTCAATATGCAGCTCTTCTACTCGACCTGGATCCAAACCACAATAGCGGTCCGGATATTCTTGAAGTCTTTGGTAACATGGACCTGATCGCACATTACTCAACCACTTTCCCGGAAGACCTTGGAATCTACAAATCGGTATTCACCTTCCTGGGAATAATCTTTACCGGTCACCAGCTTAGTGAAACGGAAGCCGGAATCCTGGCTGATTACCTGGATAATGGCGGACGGCTTTATCTCGAAGGCCGCCGAACCTGGTACGATGATCCCCAAACCAGCCTGCATCCGATGTTCAACATTTCTTCAGTACATGATACCTGGTTCGAATTTGATACAATCTTTGGGATGCCGGGAACATTCACTGAAAACATGGTCTTTGATGTGAACGGTTCCTCAACCTATAACGATTATTACCTGGAACCCACCGGTGATGCCTTTACCATCATGGAAAGCCCTGTCCCAGGATACGCTTGTGCTGTTGCCTATGATGAAGGCACTTACAAGACCGTAGGAGCTTCCTTTGAAATGGGCTCGCTTGTCGATAGCGATTTCCCATCCACTAAACAGGAACTGGTTTATCAAATCCTCGATTTTTTTGGAAATATTGTTACCGGTGACAACGAATTACCGGCGATCCAAAATAATGGAGCAAACGCAATGGTATTCCCTAATCCGGTTAAGGATGTCCTGGGTATCGAAGTGTTCACTAATTCCGACTCAAGGCTAAGTATAGACCTGTACGGATTGGATGGGCAGCACCTCCTCACTCTTATGGAGAAAAATGTACTTGCCGGAACACATAATTTTATTTTCAATCTCTCTGAAAATGGAAATATTCCTGCAGGTATGTATCTGTGTAAAATACGAAATGATAATTCAGTGATAACACGGAAAATAATTGTATTACAATAATATAACTTGTTTGTTATCCGACAATTAATTATTTTTGTACCATGAATTTTATGTTAATAATTGATCACCTATCATCAAATTTAAGAGAAGTTATGAAACCTATGAAAAACAGATTTTTTACTACACTTGCTCTCTTCCTTGCTATTCTGTTTTCCGCCGGTATTCAGGCAGAAAACCACAAATACAACGATAGCTGGGGAAATCAGGGATTTAACCTGGCACAATCCAGGACTACAGATGTTTCCGTAATCTTTTCCGTTCAGGAATTCAGTCTGAACATCATGGAAATTAACGGTGAAAGCATGCACGTCCTCAACATGCCACAGGTATACCTTCCCAATGAAGCAGGAGCTCCCAATCTTCCGGGAAATGGCCGTTATATTGCCATTCCACAGGGAGCCACGCCGGTTCTGAACATTGTCAGTGTCAGAACAGAGACTTTCCGCAACATCAACCTCGCACCGGCTCCGGTAATCCCATTGGAGACCGAGGATAATCTGGTCTATGAAAAGGATCCCGTTATTTATAGTACTAACGCCTTCTATCCGGCTCAGCCTATTATGCTTTCGGAACCGGCTTCCATAAGAGGTGTTGATGTTACCATGCTGGGTATCACACCCTACCAATATAATCCGGTAACCAAAGAACTTGTTGTTTACAGGGATATTGAAGTAAGTATTTCTTTCGAGGGAGGTAATGGGCAGTTTGGCGATGAAAGGCTCAGAAGCCGTTTTTGGGACCCAATTCTTGAAGATGCTTTACTGAATCATGATGCTCTTCCTGAAATTGATTATTCAAAAAGACTGCTGAATGGCAACCGTGACGACGATGAATGTGAATATATCATCATTTCTCCCGACGGAGCTGATTTCCAGCAATGGGCTGACTCATTGAAAACCTTCCGTACAAACCAGGGTATCCTTACCAAAGTTTTTACCATTTCTGAAGTAGGAGGAAATACTACCACTGCTATTGAAGCTTTCATTAACAATGCTTACAACAACTGGTCCATTCCGCCGGCAGCCTGCTTGTTGCTGGGTGACTACGGAACCAATGGCAGCGTGAATATCATTGCTCCCATCTATGATAATTATTGTGCTTCCGATAACATTTATGCAGACGTAAACGGGGACCATATGCCCGATGTCGTTTTTGCCCGTATTACCGCAAACAACTATGACCAGCTTGAGGTTATGGTTACCAAAGCACTGGATTATGAAAGAAACCCACCGGTAAACCAGCATTATTATGATACACCGATCACTGCCTGCGGATGGCAGACCGAGCGTTGGTTCCAGATCTGCGCCGAATCCGTTGGCGGATTCTGGAAAAATGTTCTTGGAAAAGATGTTGAGAGGATCAATGAGATCTATTCCGGAAGCCCGGGAACAACCTGGTCAACAGCCCAGAATACTCAAACCGTAGTAGACTATTTCGGACCCAACGGACTCGGATACATCCCTGCTACCCCGAATATGCTTGGCGGATGGAGCGGCGGTAATGCCACTGCTATCAATAACACCATCAATGCAGGTTCATTCATGATGATGCACCGTGACCATGGTATGGAAACAGGATGGGGAGAGCCTTCCTATACCAACTCCAACATCAACAGCCTTGATAACGAAGACCTTATCTGGGTATTTTCCATTAACTGTCTTACCGGTAAATACAATTGGTCTAATGAATGTTTTGCCGAAAAATTCCACCGTCATACAAAGAACGGCCAAAACGCAGGAGCCCTGGGCGTAACCGCTGCATCGGAAACTTCTTATTCCTTTGTTAATGACACCTATGTATGGGGAATGATCGACAATATGTGGACAAACTTCATGCCCGATTATGGCACCACTCCTGCTTCCAGGGACGTACGCCCCGCATTCGGAAATGCAGCCGGTAAATACTTCCTGAAACAATCAACCTGGCCCTATAACACAGGAAACAAGGAAGTTACATATCATCTCTTCCACCACCATGGTGATGCCTTTACACAGGTTTATTACAATATGCCGCAGAATAACGTCGTGCAGCATGATCCTTCATTTGCACCCGGAAGCACCAGCATTATAGTGTCTGCACTTCCCGGTTCTCTCATTGGTGTAACCCGCAACGGAGCACTGATCGGTACTGCTACCGCTGCTCTTGGACAGGTTGTGATTCCTCTCAGTGTTACCCTGCAAATTGGTAACGAAGTGCTTATCACGGTTACCAAACAGAACTATTTCCGCTATGAAGCTCTCGTACCGGTTGAAGACGTTCTAATGGCCAACTTCACTGCAGATACAACCCAAACATGTCAGGGCGGTGCTATTAATTTTACCGACCTCACTAATGGAGACGCAACTTCATGGTTGTGGACCTTTGAAGGTGGCGAACCGGCAACTTCTACCGAGCAGAATCCTACCGGTATCGTGTTCAGCAATCCCGGAGCTTTCGATGTAACCCTCGAAGTATCCAACCAATATTCAACCGATACGAAAACCATCCCCGACTTTATCAATGTTTTCGAAATCGTTGAACCTTCTGTTGATATTGAAGCCAGCATCACTGAGATCTGTGCCGGATCAGAAGTTATGTTCACAGCAACCTGCGTGAACGAAGGCAGCAGCCCGGTATTGCATTGGTTTATCAACGGAAATCAGATAGCCGAAGACAACGATACAATATATCTGACTACATTGGCAAACAATGATGTCGTGACCTGTGAACTGCTGTCATCAGAACCTTGCGCTACCGTTAATCCGGTTATGTCTGACGAAATCACGATCACCGTTCATGAATACGTTGATGTTGATGTCAGCGTTGAAACAGAAACTACAACAGTATGCCAGGGTCATGAAATAACTTTCGTTGCAATCCCGGTTAACCCGGGAACAACCCCTGTTTACACCTGGTATATCAATGGTTATGTTGTTGGAGAAAACACTCAGGAATTCACAACTACCGATTTGGCCGATCAGGATGTGGTTACCTGTGAACTAAGTTCATCGGAATACTGCACCAATAATAATCCGGCTATGTCGAACCAGATCGTGATGACAGTTAATCCTTCCCAGGTCGCTTCCGTGAGCATCTCAGGAAACAGCGAAATTTGTGAAGGTGACGAGGTTGAATTTACCGCAACCGCTGTTAATCCGGGAACAGAACCTATATATCAGTGGAAAGTTAATGGCGTTGAAGCCGGCGACAACAGCAGTACATTCACAACCACAACCCTTGCCAATGGCGATGAGGTAACTTGCGAATTGTATTCCAGCCTTGATTGCACAATGCCTTATCCGGCTGTTTCAGATAACATTACCATGAATGTAACCAGCTTGCCTGCTCAACCGGTACAACCTTCCGGACCCGCTCAGGTGGATGCATACCTTGAACCTGCTTCAACTTACGCTACCGAAGAGGTCAGTGGAGCTACCGGATATACCTGGAGTGTTGATCCTGCAAATGCCGTTACCAATATTGATATTGCCGGAACAGAAGCAACCCTCACCTGGGATCAGTCCTTCACCGGAACAGCAAATATCAATGTTTACTGCTCCAACGATTGCGGAAACGGACCGGTTTCCCAAAACATGAACGTTACCATTGAAAACACATTCGGAATCAGTGATAATCTGAATAATATCGGTATTCAGATCTATCCAAACCCGAATAACGGAAACTTTAATATTTACCTCTCAAGTAACAGTCCTGCTACCATTAATATCCGGGTACTTAATACCCTTGGAGAAGCTATGTTCGAAAAGAACAACGTGAATGTCAATGGTGAATTCAAGGAAAGGCTGAATCTGGACAACTATGCTGAAGGTATGTATTTCCTCATGATTGAGAATAATGGAAAGGCAATTCAAAAGCCGATCATTATCCAGAAATAATTACACCTTCTGAAAGGTGGTCATTAAAATAGACCTTCTTTTAATTGGTGAAAAAGCGCCCTCTTTCGGGCGCTTTTTTTATAACTATTTATAAATAATCTAAATAGTTTGAGGGACAACGTTTTCCAAAACCTAAGTGTCTATGATTAAGCCTAAAATCATACCTTGCACAACTTAATTATTAAAGCACTATTAAGCAATGAAATCATCTTTGTTCTTTTTGATTCTGCTCCTTTATGCAGGCAGCTTGTTTTCCGGTGAAATATCGAAAACCTACTACTTTAAAGATCCTGTGATTACTACTACAGGAGATTTTCAAACCCTTTGGTTTGAAGGCACTTTAATAACCGGTATCAACAGTGAACCGGCACTACCTTACCAATCCGTAATGTTAATGCTTCCACCCGGAGAAGAAGCCATTTCAATAGAATTGATAATGGGCGAAGAAACCCTCCTGGAAGGAGTTTACCGGATACTCCCTCAACAGCCTTCCCGGCCTGTATCTCAAGGAAATTCAGGAGTGTTCTCAAAAAACGAGGATGTTTATTCTATGGATGGAGTGTATCCCCAGGAAAGCCGGGGTAAGCTTACAACTTCCTTTCTCAATGGTCTTGGAATAGGAATGTGTACTTTCACACCGGTCAGGTATAACCCTGCAAAAGGCAGTATCAGCTATTTTCGTGAAATAACGGTTAAAATTAAAACGGCCCCAGGTAATAAAGCAGGGCAAGCTTTATTAAACAGTCCCAGGAAAGGATGGTCAGAAGCAAGGATCAACAGGTTGGTCTCTAATCCTGAAATGCTGAAGACATATCCTGTGCTTACAGAACGTACAGAAGGTTATTCACTGCTGATAGTCTCCCCGCAACAATACGAAAGCGAATTCGAAACCCTTCGGGATATTTATCAGATCAGAGGAATTAATAGTGAGTTTAAGGCTTTGGAAGATATCAATTCAAGCATAAGTGGATCCGATCTACAGGAAAAGATCAGAAATTATATTATCCAGGAATACCAGGCCAATGGTATAGAGTACGTTTTACTTGGCGGGGATTCCGAACTCGTCCCTTACCGGGGCTTTTACTGCCAGGTGCAGTCAAGTTCCATTTACGAAGATGATAACATCCCATCCGATCTATATTATTCAGCCCTTGATGGAACCTGGAATGATGATGGCGACAACCTTTGGGGCGAACCCGGCGAAGATGACCTCCTGCCGGATATTGCTGTTGCCAGGCTCCCTTTCAGCAATGCAACAGATCTTGACAAAATGCTGCACAAGACCATTTCCTACCAGGAAAACCCTGTTCTTGGTGAAATGGACAGGCCTCTTCTTGCCGGTGAGCACCTTTACAGCGATCCTCTGACCTGGGGTGCTGATTACCTGGATCTACTCATCGGTGAACACTCGGATAATGGGTACACTACTGTTGGTATACCGGAAGATGACGATTTCCTTGAACTTTACGACAGGAATGCTACCTGGTCAGCCGGTGAACTTATTTCCAGGATCAATGAAGGTCGCTCTTTCATTCATCATTCGGGGCATTCCAACGCCACTTATACCATGAGATTGTATATGTCGGATATCACCAATGCAAACTTCTCTATGGTAAACGGTATCGACCATAACTACACTTTGGTTTATACGCATGGTTGTATTTGCGGAGCATTCGACGAATCCGACTGTATCGCTGAGAAAATGCTGTACATCGACAATTTCGTGGTTGCCGGAGCATTCAACTCAAGATATGGTTGGTTTAACGAAGGTCAGACTGAAGGCCCTTCGGCACATCTTCACCGTGAATTCGTAGATGCCTTATACAATGAGAAAATCGACCGCATCGGAGCTACCCATATGGAATCAAAAATACAGACCTCACCCTGGGTCACTGCCCCGGGTCAGTGGGAAGAAGGGGCTCTGCGCTGGTGCTTCTACGATTGTAATATCCTGGGTGATCCTGCTTTGGCTGTTTGGACTGCAGAACCCATTTCGGTTTATGCAGCCTACCCAACAACCATTACCGTCGGTACTCCTTCCATTACCATAAATGTCTCTTCGGAAGGAATACCCCTTGAAAACTATAATTGCACATTTTTCAAGGACGATCAGTTTCATGGGATGGCTACTACCGATAATCTCGGTAATGCAACCATAGTCTTTGATCCACCCATTACTTCCGTTGGCGATGCGGAACTGATCATTTCAGGATATAATTGCCTCCCCACTATTTTCCCAACCACTTTTATTCCTGCTGGCGGCCCTTACATCGTTTATCAGAACCACCAGATTGACGAGATCACCGGGATATTCAATGGCCTTCCTGATTATGGCGATACAGGATTTCTGGAAGTAAGCATGGAAAATGTAGGTAGCGAAGATGCCGAAAATGTTGAAATTACAATTAGATCGACGGATAACCATCTCTTCCTGCAAGACAGTACCGAAACCTATGGAACCATTCCGGCAGGCTCTTCCCTTGTTATCCCGGAAGCATTTACTTTTACTGTATCTGATAGTGTTCCAGACCAGTATGCCGTGACTCTTGAAGTTATTGCCGGAGATGGGAGCAAAGAAATCTGGAATTCTTCTTTTGAAATGATACTCCTCGCACCTGAACTTACTATGGGAGATATCCTCGTGAATGATGCAACCGGCAATGCAAACGGCATCCTTGATCCCGGGGAAACCGCACAGATAATTATTGCTACAAGCAACACCGGCCATAGCCCGGGAGAAAACGCTTTCGGCGAGTTGTCGACCGAAGACGATGAAGTAACTATTACAAGCCCGGTTTATAATATCGGTCATTTCCCCTTTGATTCCACAGCATTGCTTTCTTTTACCGTGGTGGTGGATGATGATGTACTGATAGGTACTCCGGTGAGCTTCAGCTACGTTTGTCAGACAGGTTCATATTCTGTTAACCAGGATTTTGAAATGACAATTGGTCTTATCGTTGAAGATTTTGAAACCGGAGATTTTTCCACCTTTGACTGGCAACCGGGCGGTCATGTGCCCTGGGAGATCAGCACCGAAGATCCTTGGGAAGGAGATTTCTGTATGGTTTCAGGAGACATTGACGACAGTGAAATATCATTGATTTACGTTAATTTCGACGTTATTTCCGATGGAAATATTTCCTTCTACCGAAAAGTTTCATCGGAGGAAGATTACGATTACCTGCGTTTCCTGATAGACGGAGTTGTGAAGGGCGAATGGGCCGGAGAACATGACTGGGAAATGTTCACCTATCCTGTCAGTAGCGGTAACCACACGTTTTACTGGCAATACGCTAAAGATATCTTCGTAAGCAACGGTGATGACTGCGCATGGGTTGATTATATTGTTTTTCCACCGGTTTCGCCAACCACGGGAATCTCTGACGAAACCTATGAACAGGAAATTCATGTCAACGCTATGCCTAATCCTTTCAAAGAAAATCTGAAGATGACGGTAAAATGCGCACCGGGCTCCTCAATCCAGGTCAACCTGCTTGATATTTTCGGCAGAAAGGTAATGGCCATTTATGAAGGTAAAGTCAACCCAGCAGGTATCATGTCTTTTACAGTGGGAACATCCGGTATTCCTGGTGGAGTATACAACCTTCAGGTTATTTCAGGAACATCCGTCTCCGTGAAAAAGATCGTTCACAACCAGTAAAAAATTAAAACAGCCTTGCGGTTAAACATGTATTTTATTATATATTTGTTATTTACAAAATAAAACTACGGTTCAGAATATTAATTTAAACTCCTTTATCATGAGAAATGCTCTACTGAATTCGATAGCCGGCAAAATAGCAGCTATCGTGCCGGTCATTATTCTGCTCTTCGCTTTTCAAACAGCGATTTCCCAGGATATTACCTATTCCGATTCCTGGTCACAACCCGGAATCCGTCTTTCCAGTGAAACAACCAGTGGAATAGAATTGACATTTTCTATTGACAAATTATCTGTTTCCGACATAGACATCAATGGCGAAGCCATGAAACAGGTGGAAATTCCGGGAAACTTCCTTCCCAACGACGAAGGATATCCTGATTTGCCTGCCATGAGCCGTTTCATTGCAGTTCCGAATGGCGCCAGGGTGACTTATGAGATTACTGCCAGTCGTACAGAAGTCTTTAAAAACATTAATATTGCACCTGCACCGCGTATTCCTAAGATTACCGAAGACGGCCCCCTGTACTACAGAAAGAACGAAAAGATATATTCCCGCGATAGCTTCTATCCCCAGAATCCCGTAATGCTTTCAGAAACGGCTGAGATCCGTGGGGTTGATGCGGTAATCCTGGGTATTACCCCTTTTCAGTACAATCCGGTTACCCGTGAACTCATTGTTTATAGGGACCTGAAGGTAAATGTTAAGTTTGAAGGTGGAAACGGACAATTCGGTGAAAATCGTTACAGAAGTCTTTACTGGGAACCCATCCTTGCCGACATGCTGATCAATTACCGTTCACTTCCCGAACCTGATTACACCCGTCCGAATGCAGGAAGCCGTACCCCTGATTATGAATATATTATCATTACACCCGATGATCCCATCTTCATCAGCTGGGCAGATTCACTTAAACTCTTCAGAAACCGGCAGGGTATTCATACAGGCGTTTATACCACAACCGATGTTGGTGGAAATACAGTGGCCGCAATCGAAAGCTTTGTTGATGACGCTTTCCTGAACTGGGACTATCCACCGGCCGCCGTCCTCCTAATGGGTGATTACGGAACATCAGGAAGCACCATTATTTCTCCTATCTGGGATGGATACTGTGTTTCAGACAATATCTTTGCCGATGTTGCAGGAGTTGGTTTTACCGATATGCCTGATGTCGTTTTTGCCCGTATGACCGCACAAAACGAAGAACATCTGCACACTATGGTCACTAAGGTACTTGATTATGAAAGAAATCCTCCTACCGATCCCGATTTTTACAACCACCCCATTACCGCTTTGGGTTGGCAGACCGAACGCTGGTTCCAGATCTGTTCAGAAACCGTCGGAGGATATTTCAAACATGTACAAGGCAAAGATCCGGTTCGTATCAATGCTATATACCAGGGAACTCCAGGTACAATCTGGTCAACAGCGACGAACACCGACCAGGTAGTTAGTTATTTCGGACCCTCTGGACAGGGTTACATTCCACAGACACCGGCAGAACTTGGCGGATGGTCAGGCGGAACAGCCCAAATGGTAATCGATGCCATCAACGACGGGGCTTTCATGCTACAGCACAGAGACCATGGTGGAGAAACCGGCTGGGGTGAACCGGATTTCAGCAATACTCATATCAACAGCCTGGAAAATGAAGACCTTTGCTTTATTTTCTCTATTAACTGCTTAACCGGGAAATACAACTGGTACAATGAGTGTTTTACTGAGAAATTTCACCGTCATACAAAAAACGGACATAATGCAGGAGCTCTGGGGCTTATTGCTGCCTCTGAAGTATCTTACTCATTTGTAAATGACACTTATGTCTGGGGGCTTTTCGATAATATGTGGCCTGATTTCATGCCCGATGAACAAACTCCCCCTGCTCCCCGTGGATTATTACCGGCTTTCGGTAATGCAGGTGGTAAATATTTCCTGAGAGAATCCAATTGGCCTTACAATACAGGAAACAAGGAAGTTACCTACCATCTCTTCCACCATCATGGTGATGCATTTATGACACTATACTCAGAGGTACCCCAGTATCTCACAGTATCTCACGATAATGTGATGCTGGCCGGACTTGAGCAGTTTACCGTCACTGCAAATGATGGCGCTCTGATCGCACTCTCTGTTGACGGAGAAATTATCGGAACTGCATTAGGTACGGGCAGTCCGGTTGATATAACAATACTTCCGCAATACCCCCCCACAATGGTGGATATTGTTATCACCAAAACCAATTATTACCGCTATGAGGCTCAGATACAGGTTATTCCTCCCACCGGTCCTTACGTGGTAAAACACGATTTTGCCATCAATGATGCTTCCGGAAATAATAATGGTGTGGTTGATTATGGTGAATCAATCCTGCTCAGCTTAACCATGAAAAATGTTGGATCCGAGGCCGGTGAAGACGTTCAGGTTGCCATTAGCACATCGGATACCTATGTTACGCTAAACACAGCTTCTGCCGATTTCGGGACCATTCCGGCCAATGAAGTGATAACCGTTACTGACGGTTACGCGTTTGATGTTTCAGGCGCCATTCCCGACAACCATCAGATCACATTCGATATCGTTGCAGAAGACAACCTGGGTAATACCTGGAACAGTTCCATGAGTATGATGGCACATGCTCCTATGCTGGGATATCTTTCGGTTACTGTAGATGATTCCCAGGGTAATGGTAATGGTAAACTTGATCCGGGTGAAAATGCAAACCTCATCGTTTCGGTTGAAAACACCGGCTCAGCTGATGCTCTGCAAGTCTGGGGTGAACTGATCTCTTCCGATCCTTATGTGACCATCCATTCAGATCCTTTGGAATATGGGGATATCATGAGCGGAAGCGATGCCCAGCAAACATTCAGCATCACTACTGGCATGGCACCCGCAGGTTATAATGCCACTTTCGAAATTGACCTCACCGGTTATGCAGGATTACAGGGTAGTGGACAGTTCAGTCTCACAATTGGACAAATCCCTGTGCTTGTTCTTGACCTTGACGGAAACCAGAACTCCGGACCCTATATCAACCAGGCTATCCAGGATGTCGGATTGTCGGTTGAATATACTACCACGATGCCGGAAGACCTTGACTTATATGCTTCCATCTTTGTCTGCCTCGGTACTTACAGCACAAATCATATTCTATCCCCAACCGAAGGCCAGGCCCTGGCCGATTTCGTTCAGAATGGAGGAAGATTGTATATGGAAGGTGGAGATACCTGGTATTACGACGACGCAACCGCCGTTCATCCTTATTTTAAAATTAACGGTATTGGCGACGGTTCTAGCGACCTGGCTACCATAAACGGACAGGCAGGTACTTTCACGGAAGGGATGAGTTTTGCCTTTGGTGGTGATAATAACTGGATCGACCAGATCGGTGCCATATCCCCGGGATTCCTGATCTTTAAAAACAGCAGCCCCAGCTATGGTGTTGCAGTTGCCCACGATGGAGGAGCTTATAAAACCATTGGCTCATCCTTTGAATTCGGTGGATTGGCCGATAATGAATCCACTAAAGAGGAACTTATGGAAGAATACCTGACTTTCTTCGGGTTCCACGGAGTTCCCATCGCTCCTCCCTGTCCGGCAGGTCCGGCTGAGGCATGCCAGGGTAGCGCTAATTCACAATATACAACGCATAAAGTGGAAGGCGCAACCAATTACATCTGGGCCATTGATCCTTTGGATGCTGGTACTATTTCCGGATCCGATACAATAGCCAACGTTGAATGGGATGCTGAATTTAACGGTACAGCCTCCGTCACGGTCTGTGCTATGAATCAGTCAGGAATCGGTCCTCAATCAGAACCTATGAATGTTACCATCCATGAAATGCCTTCAGCCCTGATCAGCGGGACAGCAAATATATGCCCCGGCGATAGTACACAGATAACGCTGACACTTACCGGTGTCGCACCCTGGTATGTGATCATGAATGAAGGAACTATGAGCATGAATGTTCCTGCTTCACCCCATAGCATGTGGGTAAAACCTGGTGAAACAACGGATTATACAATCACAACCGTTAATGATGCCAACAATTGTACCAATACGGGAACAGGAAATGCACTTATAAGCCTGCTGCCATATCCGGGTACGCCCGATAATCCCAACGGAACTGCTTCCTTCGACAACTTCCTGGTAGATACTACTACCTACACAACCGGAAATACTGCCAATGCAGTATCACATGTGTGGTCTCTTAACCCATCCAATGCAGGTACACTCATCCAAAACAACACCTCCTGCTCGGTTGTCTGGGAAGATTCATTTACCGGAAATGCCCAGCTTAGTGTAATGGGATCCAACGATTGCGGTGAAGGGCCGGATGCCAGCATTGACATTGCCGTGGAAAACACATTCGGACTTAATGAAAACAGCACCGGACTGGGAATCAACATTTATCCCAATCCAACCAACGGGCAGTGTACAGTAGAGCTTTCTGCTGCCCGAAAAGGCGATGTAACCATTAAAGTCCTGAACGCCCTTGGTGTAGCCGTGTACAATGCTGAAAACCTGACATTCGACGGACAATATACCGGTACCATCGATCTCTCCGCAGAACCGGAAGGAATGTACTTCATCGTTATCGAAAACGATAAAGGTGCATATTTCCGTAAACTGATCATCCAAAAGTAAATTCAAATTATCCGAATATTAAATGCCTGCCCCTTTGGGCAGGCATTTTTTTTAAATTCCTGCCAGAATTTATTTGGATAGATTATAAATTGGTATTTGAACCTTATTTTATTGCCAGGAAGCCTGACAAATGATAAAAGTGAGCTTAATTTTGTATACATAACGGCACAATAAATTCCTTTACCATGAAAAAGTTAAACATCATCGCTACTTTTTTACTTCTTCTTATAACCGGATGGGGATACTCCCAGGGAACCTGGGTAGGATTCACAACCGATAACCCGGATATTCCGGAAATTAATGTCATCGAACAGAATGAAGCCTACATGGTCGTAGATGTTCGAATTCCCGGAATGTTTGTCAATAATGTAGAAAAAGAAGGATTGACCTTCCAGGAACTAAGGTTCCATGCCTGGCAAACAACACAGGAAATAGGAAAACCCGCCCTCCCTCTGGTTCATGAAATTATAGGGCTTCCTGATGAAAAGCTTGCCCGGGTCAGTTTGATCGAAT
>JAHJRE010000192.1 GCA_018831055.1 Bacteroidota bacterium | reverse complement strand
GCCCCGCAACCTGCCGGCATTTATCAACCAACGCCTGCGCTGGGTTTCCAAAAGCAGGGGTTATGCAGACCCTGCAACAATTACAACCTCGCTGGTAATATTTGTATTTCATTTGTTTTTGCTGGTATTCCTGGTTGCAGGATGCTTTCACCCCGTTTTTCTCACCTCCTTTTTTATTATGCTCGCCGTAAAACTGATAGCCGACATACCCATTCTTCATGCGGTCAGCGGTTTTATGGGGCAGAAAAGACTGTTATGGTATTATCTGCCGGTACAGGCAATCTACATACCTTTTGTGGTTTTTGCCGGATTAGCCGGCAACCTGCGGGGCTATTCCTGGAAAGGACGGAAAAAAAGGAGGAAAGAAGCTTAACACTTACCCAATCAAGGCTTCTGCTATCTTTAAATCGATATTTCTGGTGATTTTGATGTTTTCGATATTTCCCTCAAACAAATGAATCTTGTATCCTGCAGCCTCCACCACGCTCGAATCATCGGTAAATGAATCATTAAATTCCTGCTTGTATGCCTTTTCCAGGATGTCGTAAGTGAAAGTCTGGGGGGTTTGTATCAAACGTACTTCTTTCCGGTCAAGCACCTTGCTGGTATTCTTTACCTTTTGGCGGATTGAATCCGTGACCGGCATAGCGGGTATGGCAGTCCCGTATTTCTCCGCTATGGTAAAGGAATTCAGTATCACTTTGGGGCTCACAAGAGGTCTCACACCATCGTGAATGGCGATAAGGGAACCGGGTTTAACCAGGGCAAGTCCGTTCTTCACACTGTGAAAACGGGTTATTCCACCATAGGCAATGCTCAGAGGTATTCCGAAACTATGATTTGTACAAAGGTCATCCCATGTCTGACGGTGTTGTTTTGGGATAACCAGGATAAGTTCAATTTCCGGGGACGTTTCCCTGAAAACCCTGATGGTATGCATCAGCACAGGAATCCCGGAAATCTCGAGGAATTGCTTTGGCACCTCGGACTGCATCCTTTGTCCGCTGCCACCGGCTACGATAATGGCGTATCGTTTCAAGGAAAATCAGATAATCAACATTGCATCGCCGTAAGTAAAGAATTTGTATTTCTTTTCAACGGCTTCTTTATAAGCTTTCATCAGGAAATCATAGCCTGCGTATGCTGCTACCATCATCATCATTGAAGATTGTGGCAGATGCAGGTTAGTGATCATGGCATCGGCCACGCCAAATTCGTAAGGCGGGAAGATGAATTTATTGGTCCAGCCTTTAAAAGGCTTTACTTTGCCGGTGATAGAAACACAGGTTTCAAGTGCTTTCATGGAAGTAGTACCCACGGCACAGACCTTGCATCTTTTATCTTTGGCATGGTTGATAATCTCTGTGTTTTCTTCATCCACCAATACTTCCTCAGAATCCATCTTATGTTTGGTAAGGTCTTCCACTTCAATAGTACGGAAGTTTCCTAACCCGGCATGGAGGGTTATTTCAGCAAAGCTGATACCTTTAATTTCCATGCGTTTCATCAGTTCGCGGCTGAAATGCAGTCCTGCGGAAGGAGCAGCCACGGCGCCTTCGTGCTTGGCGTAAATGGTCTGGTATCTTTCTTCGTCTTCCGGCTCCACCGGCCTTTTATGAATTTTTGGCAGGGGTGTCTGGCCAAGGCCGTAAATGGTTTTCTTGAAATCTTCGTACGGACCATCGAACAAAAAGCGAAGCGTCCTGCCCCTTGAGGTTGTATTATCAATTACCTCTGCTACAAGGGAATCATCATCACCGAAATAAAGCTTGTTGCCTATCCTGATCTTGCGGGCCGGATCAACGAGTACATCCCATAGCCTGGATTCGCGGTTCAGTTCGCGCAACAAAAAGACCTCAATCTTGGCACCGGTCTTCTCCTTCGTACCATAAAGCCTTGCAGGAAAAACCTTGGTGTTGTTGATGACAAAAACATCACCGTCACCAAAATATTCCAGAATATCTTTAAACTCCCTGTGTTCGATAGATTGATCTTTGCGTCGTAGCACAATCATCCTGCTCTCATCTCTGTCTTTAGGAGGATAATTAGCAATCAAGTCTGGAGGAAGATTGAATTTGAACTGAGATAATTTCATTATATCAATCTATATTATATATACCATGTTCGAAAAAGAGCGTGCAAAAGTACAAAATCTATTAGCCAAAATCAAGAGTTTGTATAAATAAATTAATCAAAATCAGATGATTTGACAATGATGTTTATGGATTAACAATGAATACTTAAATTTGTTTTATACCGGTGACAATATTTTCAAATTGTTCGAGGCTCAGGGCATCTTCTATTCTCTTATCACCAATGGCAGTCCTGACAAGAGATTTAAGGTAGGCTCCATTTTGGAGGTATTTACCAAAATCG
Organism: Bacteroidota bacterium; assembly: GCA_018831055.1. Taxonomy (NCBI): domain Bacteria; kingdom Pseudomonadati; phylum Bacteroidota; species Bacteroidota bacterium. The sequence goes on along the minus strand of JAHJRE010000192.1, from coordinate 11,358 downwards.
TGGACAAGGGAACGGATGTATGTTCCTTTACTGCATAGTACCCGGAAATCAATTTCAGGAAAGCGGGAAGTATCCACCTCAAATTCGTGAATAGTAACGTTTCTCGCTTTAAGCTGCACATCATGATCTTTTCTTGCCAGCCGGTAAGCGCGTGTACCGTTGACCATAATGGCGGAGAAGGCCGGTGGTACCTGTTCAATTTCTCCCAGGAAGTGCAAAGCAGCTTCCCTGATATTGTTTTCCGAAACGGAAGAAGTATCAAAAGTTTCCGTGACCCCGGTTTCGGTATCATAGGAAGGGGTTACGGCTCCGAGGAGCATGGTTCCTTTGTATTCCTTATCAAGTCCAACGAGGCTGTCGATGGTTTTTGTCGATTTTCCGGTGCATACGATAAGCAATCCTGTGGCCATGGGATCAAGGGTGCCGGCGTGCCCAACCTTTAAACCCTTTAATCCGAGGTTTCTTCTCAGGAGGTGGCGGATCTTGTTCACAACATCGAAAGAAGTCCAGGTAAGCGGTTTATCAATGAGCAAGACTTCTCCTTGTTCAAAGTCGAATAGTTTATCAGGAAGAGTAGTATCCATAAAGCCTCCAGGGGCATTAAGCTGTTATAATGGCAATTACTCCGGCAATCACGCAATAAATGCCAAAATAATACAATTTTCCTCTTTTAACAATATTGATCATCCATCTACAGGCAAGCCATCCTGAGAAAAAGGCTGCAAAGAATCCTATCATCAGGGGAAGGGCGCTGATACCTCCATCCTGTGTCATATTTCCTTTAAGGAGGTCCATCAGGTTGGCTCCTATAATCGGGATAAGCACCATAAGGAAGGAAAAGCGGGCTACATCTTCCTTCTTATTGCCAAGGAGCAACCCTGTGGATATTGTAGCACCCGAACGTGAAATGCCTGGTACGACGGCCAGCATCTGCGCAATGCCGATAACAAATGCATCCATAAAGCCGATATTTCTCCGGTTGTTTCTCCGGATATGTGTAGAAAAAAGCAAAACTGCCGTAACCAGCAACATAGAGCCGACAAAAACCATATTTCCGTTAAACAGGCTTTCAACGAAATCGCGAAAGAAAAAACCAACAATCAGCACAGGGATCAAAGATACCAGGATCAAGGCGACATAGCGGGTTTCTTCATTCCAGCGGAAGGCAGCCACACCGCGGAATAGCTTCCCTATTTCCCGGTAAAAGACAACGATAGTACTCATGACGGTAGCGCCATGAACGACAACGGTAAAAATCAGGCTGCGCTCGGCATCCACACCCAGGATGGCCTTTCCGAGTTCTAGATGTCCGCTGCTGCTAATGGGCAGAAATTCGGTAAGTCCTTGCAGGATACCTAAGATCAACGCTTCAAACCAGGTCATTTAATCGTTGGTAAAATTTAATCCTGGGCCTTTTTCATAATAGCAAAGATCTCAATCACATAACCGGCCAGGATGAGGATGGGAGCCAGGGTCATGCGGCGGAAGCTGAATATTCTATCGCTAAAAACGTTGGGGTCATCGGATCCACCCCCTATCATCAGAAGGAAACCGACAACGATAAACGCCAGGCCAATGAGGAGAAGCCGGTAATTTGCCTTACCAAAAGCAAAAGTGACGGATGCCGGCTCGGATTGTTTTTGTTTTTCCTGTGGTTGAACGGTGTCCGTATGTTTCTTCACGGGAGTATTTTTTTTCCTTACCATGATTGCTCGATTTGAGGTCAAAGATATTTATTTTTTCCCATCCGGTGCAAAGAGGATCAAAGATTAGCTTGTTTTTGCTTTATTCTTAATAATAATACAACGAATCCGCTTTCATCCGCAGATAGCGCCTGACAGCCGTGAATGTGGATATCCAGGTCATAAATACCGCCAGAAGTATCACGGAACCGAAAAGTATGGCAAACAGGTCAATATCCCGAAAATCTACCAGTTCGGGAAACTCCTGGCGGGCACCGTAAACAATACCGGCAAGCAGGATTATCGCCAGGAAAGCGCTGTATATTCCCTGCATGATTCCTTTCATGATGAAAGGCCGGCTGATGAAACCCCTGGTAGCTCCAACCAGTTGCATGCTTTTTATCAGGAAACGTTTCGAATAAACGGAAAGGCGGATGGTATTATTAATCAGGGCGATGGATATGATCAATAATAATGCACTGAAACCCAGAAGGATCACCCCTATTCTCTGTATGTTTCTGTTAATAAGGTGTACCAGCGACTTCTGGTAAAACACTTCTTTTACGTTCTTATCCTGCAGGATGAAATTTTCAATGACAGCAATGCTGTCTTCGTTGGCATAATCGGCCTTTAAGCGCAAATCGATGGAAGCAAGCAGGGGATTATAACCCAGGAAACCGACAAAATCCTCCCCCAGCTCTTTCGTCATTTGTTCGGCCGCTTCCTCCTTGGTAATATATTCCGTTGATTTTGTAAATTCAGAAGCATCCAGGATCTTCTGAAGCTGTATGATCCCGGCTTCCTTCACGTCTTCCTTCATAATAATGGCAACGCTGATGTTCTCCTTAACATAATCCGACAATTTCCTGGCATGCAGGATGACCAGTCCGAACAAACCCATCATAAACAAAACCAGCGTTACGCTGACCATGGTAGTAGCATAGGACGACCGCAGGCGCCGCCGTGTGTATTTTTCATCTTGCCTCGCCATCTTTTCCGATATTTCTGTCGCTAAATTAAGAAATTTTTGTTGGTATTTGATTTACGCTTCGGGTATAAGTTCAGTAAGGTTTTTATGGGATATTATTTTTACTGTTTGGTATTATTTATGCCGAAAGCTTTCGTGACTCTGTCAACCCACATTCGGCATCCCTATATTTATCACTTTCTTTGATGTATGTCTTTCATAATAGATTTACCCTTCCTTCAGGAAATATTGAATTGGTTAATGCTTTGAACTTTAGGTCAAAAAAATTAAAATAGCAATTCCAGATTTCCATTGTAGAGCAATTTCCTACAAAAAATTCAATCTGAATTTTTGCCGTAAAAGAATATATTCCGAACTTTATGGAAATTATCAATCTAAAAAGAATAACCTTAATAAAAACAAGGAGTCAACCATGGATAAGTCACAAATTATTGTAACTGGTGATATCGCATTAGATAATAATATATATAAGGGTCAACGGAACTCTCCTGAAGATATGGGATATGGAACTCAGATAATTGAAAAGGAAGGTGGTTCATATCATTTGTATAAGATTATTCAAAACATAGTAATACAAAAATTTTCTGAAATAGGTGAGGTAATAGAGATAGTAAAGAATGAGATAGTTAAACTACCTAAGGGTTCAAGCAAAGAAAGAAAAAAACTAGAAGGAAGGAAAAAAAATCTGGAAGATGAGAAATTGATGTGGGGAAATTGCAACATTATTTTCGGCCTTGAAGAAGAAATATTTGATGCTTCGAAATTTCCATCATGCCTTATTACCTATGCAACTTGGAATAAATTAAAATATGACGTACCGGAAAATTTTCAGAATGATATAGGTGAAAATATTAGTTCATGGAAAGTAACAGAACCCTTAGGATTTGGGACAAAAGAAAATTCTGAAAAAAAACAGTGTCTTAATAATTTTTACGGTAATCAAAAATTAACTACGAAAATAGCTCCAAATATTTTGGTTTTTGATGATGGTGGAGGTAATTTTAGAAATGATGAAAAGGCCTGGGAAAACTTGCTCTATGATCATCCAGAAAATAAGCAAAAAAGAAAAAAGAAAAAAATAGATCATATCATTCTTAAAACAGCTTACTCTGTTGGTAATGGCAAATTGTTTCAAACTCTTTCAACGGAATTTAAGGATATTCTCACCATCATAGTTTCAGTCAATGAGATACGAAAGGAAGATGTATTGATTTCAAAAGGGGTTTCATGGGAACAGACAGCACTAGACTTGGTTTATGAGCTAAAATATAATTCATCAATAAAAATGCTATTAGACTGCAAACATCTAATTGTAAATCTGCAATCTGAGGGTGTTTTTTATCTTGAAATGAAAGATCGTGAAATATGGAAGTGCCGTTTAATATTTGATCCTGAATTTCTTGAAGGAGAGTGGGCTGAAAAACACAAGATTTTAGGTAATGTAATCGGATCTATGACTTGTATTACTGCTGCAATTGCATATGGTTTTATGGAGAGTGTTTTTAATATTGAGTCAATGATAACTAAGGCTTTGTCTGCAAAGAGGAAATACAAAATCATAGGTCATGGAAAGGACAATAGCATTCCTGGATTTCCAATGGGAGAGATATGCAATGAAGTTATTAATGCCAAATCAATTTTTTCATCTGCTTTTGTTCCAATTCCTGAAAACAAAAATCCTAAACCGAATATTAAAAACAACATCCCAAGAAGCACCTGCGAGAAGGATAGTGTAACCAGCGCTTTTCAAAATATGAACTGGACTATATTGGAAGGTGATTATAAACCTGCTCCCAATAAAGAATTGAAGCCATTATTTGATACTGCATTCAGATTTGCTATAAATGGTGAGAAAGAATTGGCCAATACTCCTTTTTTGAAATTCAAAGATTTACTGACTTATGATAGGCGGGAAATAGAATCATTAAGAAATATCAGAAACCTGATTGATGATTACAATGAAAATGACAAGGGCGAGAAACCTCTATCACTGGCTGTTTTTGGAATGCCCGGTTCAGGAAAATCTTTTGCTGTAAAACAATTGTCAAAGTATTTAAAACTTCCATTTAAAGAATTCAACCTTTCACAATTTGTTGATGTCAGGGAATTGGAAGGTGCCTTTCACCAGGTCAGAGACCTGGTCCTCGGAGAGAAAGATGTTCCGATCATCTTCTGGGATGAATTTGATTCTCAGGCCTATCGTTGGTTGCAATATTTATTAGCTCCTATGCAGGATGGTAAATTCCAGGAAGGACAGATCACTCATCCCATCGGGAAATGCATATTCATATTTGCCGGTGCCACCAGTTACACTTTTGAGACTTTTGGTGTGAATCATTATGATGAACCAGGAAACAAAACATCTCCTGTTGAATTGAAGAAATATGAAGCTAACCTTGCAAAAGACAGGGATTTGATCCTTAAAAAAGTTCCTGACTTTAAAAGCCGCCTGAGTGGTTACTTGAATATACAGGGTCCAAATCAATTGGAATGCCTTGATAAAAACGGAGAAATAGAAAAACATAAAGATGGAACAGTTAAATTAAATTTAGAAGATATCTTTTATCCCATTAGAAGAGCATTGTTCATTCGCGGGCTGGCCGGTAAGAAAGGTAATGAGGAATTAATAATTGATAAAGGATTATTAAATGCACTTATTAAAACTACTAAGTTCACGCATGGATCAAGGTCTCTGGAAAAAATCATTTTGCACCTGAAATCTAAAAATGATAAACAATTGCAAAGATCAAACCTTCCATCGGCGAGTGTGCTTTCAATGGTTGTGAACTATTCAGAGTTCACTCAATTACTCAACGAAGATAAAGATTTAGATTTCATGGCCTATAAGATTGCACCGGAAATTCATAATAACTGGATAAAGCTGGGAGATGATCAGGATTGGAAGCTTGAATACCACAAGGAATATAATTATTTACCAACTCATTTAAAGGAAGAAAACATTGCTGCTGCAAAAAGAATTCCCGGGATACTGGAATTTGAGAACCTAAAAATTGTAAGTAAAGAGGAGAAAGGTTTTTATAATGAAATTGATTTTAGTAAGATTCAAAAATCTGATACAAAACTTGAACAATTAGCTATTGAGGAGCATAAAGGCTGGGTTGAAACAAAAACTAAGGCTGGCTGGCGATTTAACGAAGAAAGAAATGATGACAGGAAACAGCACAACTGTATCATTGGCTGGAACGAAAAAATTATTGGCATCAAGAAAGGTGAAAATGAAATTACTTTATCAGAAAAGGATAAGAATAAGGATAAAGATGCTATTATTAATTACCCAGATGTATTAAGTGCTGCAGGATTTATGATTGTCGAGAAGAAATAATCCTTAATATGGAAAGTAGACATAATAAAATTCTTCTTGATAGTTTATATGAATCTTATTCCTGGCAGCACTACAAAAAAAACAAACCTATTTGGGCAAAAAAACTGAAGCAGCCACAAAAGATAAAAACCCTGGAAGGTGAAATAACCTGCCATGCAGGAGATTATTTATGCAAAGGACCTGCTGGAGATATTTGGGGACAAAAAGAAGAATCTCTTTTGAAAAAGTATAATCCTGCATATGGTTCAGAACCTGATAAAGGAGGCTGGCAAGAATTTATTCCAAAGCCAGAAGCAGGTGGTGTTATGGCAGCCCAGGTTGAATTTGATTTTGTAATTGAGCATCCCACCTGGGGAAACATGAAAGGAAAATCCGGAGATTATCTTGTGAAAAACTATGAAGATAAAGACAGCCAATACCCTGATGATATGTGGATAGTGAGAAATGAGATATTTAAGTGTACATACGAACTGGTCAATCCCTAATTATTTAGCTAAAAGTTTTTGTGCATTAATAATGGATTTTAGGTTCTTCACCCCCTCCTCCAACCTCAAAAACTGCTCAGCCTTCAAAAAATCAGTTGAGTTATTGATGATATTGTTCATCATCCGTTTATCATTATAAAAGTTGATGTGCTCCAAACGTTTGGGATCGTTGTTGTCCAGGATTTCATGAATCTTACCCTCTTTATCAACTTTTGCTACAGTAATTAAATTTGTTTGGTCGGTAAAAAACCATGGATTATCAGATGTATTTTCCTGCTTCCATATAAATCCTCTTTTTGTATTTAGCATTGAATACAATTTCTTCCCTGTTAAATCTATAGCCTTCAGTGTTCCATTTGCCAATGCGATAAGCAAAACGTCCTTCTTTTTGTTATAATATAAATCCCATAATAATTCATTTTCAAACTGGTATTCTTTTATCACCTTTAGCTTTTTATTAAGCTTGAACAATTTTCCCTGGTATCCTGAGGCAAACACATAATTATCCACCAATAGCAATCTTACCAAGGTATTGTTGAAAATATTCTTTTTAATCACTTTTCCTGATTCCAGGTTGATGGAGTAAACAGAACCTTTATCATCAGTAAAAAACCCGGTATCTGAACTTCCATCCATAACAAATGCCCACATCCCGAATTCTGAAACATCAGTAAACTTTTTGGTAATATTAAGAGTTGAACGATCGATGAAATGCAACGACTTGCTTCCGCCGCCTACAACGTATTTATCTTTCCATATTTCAACCGGGGTTGAGTAATCAGTTTTGGTGTCAAAGACAAACTTCTTTTTTAACATGCCAGTTGAATGAATAAAAACATACAAGGTTTCTTTTCCAGATTCAGGAGAACCGTGGTTCCCGAACAACAAATGATCATTTTGTTCGTCAATAATTAATGAACTGGAATAACCGGCATTGATCTCCTCATCCTGGTATACCTGCAACAATTTCAAATCATCAAGAGCATATTTATGAACAGAATTGTCATGAGAAACAGTATATAATAATTTATCATCCGCAATCAAGGTATTCCTCACAGAATACTTATGTTCATTGGTTTGGCTAAAGGTAAACGAGCTGTCCAGTTGACAGGTTCTTACTATACCATTGCTGGTGTTAGTGGTAATTAAAAGATTTTTAGCATCACTATAATTTACCGATCTTAAACCGACAACATGATCGAATTCATATGAATAAAGTTTTTTTATTTTATCATCAGTAACTTTCCAAACTGCGATTTCATGATAGTTATGTGTAAAAAAATTATTCTTACCAACTGGTTTCAGATGTATAATGTCACGATCATGAGCATGTTTAGATTTACGTTTATTGGGGGTACTCCCTTTGATATTCCAGTAAAGTATATTTTTTCCTGAAGCAACAATAATTTTATTTCCGATAATGCATCCATAAGCGCTCAAATCATACTTTGAGTTTATTTTTTCAGGAGTTCCATGGTTCTTAAAATCCCAAATTCCAATTTTGTTTTTAGTGATTGCCGCGAGATAGGAGTTGCCAACAATATAACTATTAATAAATGCACCATCCTTCGGATAATACCTTGAAACAGGGCGGGAAGATCGCTTGTCCCATTTATAAACTTTATTGTGTGGTTTGCCATAATAAGCATCCCTGGCATAAACAAATTTGTCATCAACATAAATGTCGCAATACCCATAGGGCGACCAGGATTCATACCTTCCTACAATTTTTGCATCAGCCATATTAACAGCAATCACAGCCCATTTTATACTGTCAGCATAATACAGGATTTTGTTTGTATCGAATTCATTATCCAGAACTGTATCATGACAACAATATTTATCCTCATCTCCGATCGGTTTGAAGTCATTGATCTTTTCTAAACCAAAACGATCGAGTAAAGTATAGAATCTATTTCCTAAATTTAATACGACAAAATTATTTGAAGTGCATATTTCATCGATATTTCGATCACCCGGATCATAAGAATCCAACCTTTTGCCAGTAGCAACCTCAATGGAAAGAAGTTTTTTATTTGATTCTTCTTTGACCAATAAAGTTTTTCCATCCGGAGTTATTGCAATTTTGCTATAGTTTTCATCTTCTCCATAGCACAATACTTTTCTTATAACCTGATTTTTTACAGGATTTGCATAGAATTGGAAAATCTGCCTTCCTGAGGTTACAAAAAGGTGTTCACTTGTGGGATCAACACAAATGCTTGTGATGCTTGTTAAACTTTCGGGTATAATGGTTTTTAACTTGTGATCAAAACCTGGGATTATATTACCTGTGATCTCTGCCAGCTTATCATGAGCTGAAAACTTTATTAATTCCTGTTTTTTCATGGGTGATACTAATCTAAATAGTATTTGTAAACGTCTTTTTTGTCCAGACCGATGATCTGTGCAAGTGCACTTATCAAGTGGTCTGGCTTTACTTCCTTATTCCCGGATTGTTTGCAAATAGCACAAGCTTCCCGAAGTGTTCTTATTGAGATATCCTCCAACGGCTTATTCTTGACAAATTGTTGGATAAGGTTGAATAATGTATCTATCAATTCGCCTGATAAATCAACTTTGAAAGTATTTTCAAATTCTTTTCTTTTTAGCTCCATTTTGCGGCCAACATCAACAGCAAAATATGCTTGCGACATCTCATTTACTTTTTTCTTAAGCGGACTTATGAGCATTTTCAAGGAGGATACATAAGTTTCCAGGCCATTGTTCTGCATGATTCCAAGCCTTCTTTTTTTCTCATCGTCTTTTGGAAGATTGGCCCTTTTAGTCTTCCATTCAAAAATTTTGATGTTAATTCTTCTCATCCTCTCATCCATATCTTTCATCCTTTCTGATAGTGACTTACCTTCTATGACAAAATCGGGGTTGACAGGAATACCTGAGAACTTTAGTATTCGTTCAATTTTATCGCGAACCTCTTTTGATTTTTCAATGAGCTGCATATAATATTCCGAACTCATTTTAGAAGAATATTTATCAATTTTTTCTAGCCGTTCCAACTCTTCGTCCCTCAGCTTTTCAATTTCAACTTTTTGTAAGTCAGTTAAGCTGTCGTAATAAACATGATTGTTCAGAATATCAGGGTGAGCCAGTTTGATTGTTTTTTTTGACTCTCTTCTGCTTTCACTCTTTAACATGCGCAGGTAGTTATCACTGCGTGTTCCGCTGTCGCTGCTTGCAGCATATGACGATTTTAGGAAAGATTGTTCATAGGCCTTGTGGAGTTTTGCCTCTTTAGTTTGGGCTTGCAATTCAGCGATCCTGTTCAACTCTTCACTCCATTCTTTCATCGCAACATTTAATTGCTGCTCAACATCTTCTTCGCTGGTATCCGGGTTTAACTTTTTGAATTTAAGCTTCCATTGCAGTTTCTGGGCTTCTATGAATAACTCCCTGTAGCTGATCTCAAGCTCACCTGCTTTCTCAAGAAAATCCATCTCAATTTCATCCATTTTCTTTTCGGTTTCATTGTATTGATTGATCTCATCCTCCAGGTTGGCGAAATTTGATCTCAATTCCCGGTATTTGTAAATATAGGCTGATCGCATTTCAGATGATCCCCCGGTTAAAGCTTCCAGTTCATCCGATAGGTTTGCAATTATGGCCGACTCCTTTGAGTATACAGCAAGGTGTAATTTGTAATCAAGCAATATACGTTCAAGGATGATCCTGACTATTTCATTGTTCAAATTAAAATCACTCCATTTTATTAAGTTCAGTATCCTAAAAAGGTTGGGAGTTTCATCCTGGTTTACTGATTCCGGTTTATAGGCATGAAACAAAACCTGAATGTGGTTTCTTTTGTCCGGGTTATTTTGGATGATGGAATACTCATAATTGTATTTTGCAAATACGGTGAGTTGAGTAATGATACTTTCGTTCCTGAAAATACCATACAACTCCGGGTCAAATCCATGTGAACCGTTCAACAGAAAGCTTGAATATCGTTGTTGAAGCCATTCGGGATCAAGGTTCTTATCAATTTTCAATAAGGTACCTATCAGGGAAGCAGGATGGATTTGTTTGTTTCTTTCTGTTGTTTGCATGAAATAAAATTTTAGTAAGTCATTTATCATTTTTTTCTTTGCACCTGTATACTTTCATATTTTATGCCATCACCTGTAAACACAGCACGTCCAGAAGCTTAGAAGGTTCTGCCTATATGTTTAAAAGATTATTTGCGTGAATAATGCGCGGAAATAATTATTTCTTTGCTGAGGAATTTTCCCCACAAATTGTAAAGTAAAAAAAGTGAAATTCAATAGAGGGGTTTTGCTAATATTACATAAATTCGCAAAAAACTATCTTTTATGGGAAAAAGAGACGCATTTATAAGCCATTCAAGCAAAGACTCTCAAATTGCAGAAAGAGTCTGTGCTTATTTTGAATCCAACGGATTAAATTGCTGGATAGCACCACGGGATGTAACGCCAGGTAGCAATTTTGATGAGGAAATTATTGAGGGAATAGAAAATTCTAAAGTTTTTATTTTGTTGATTTCGAAAGATTCAAACATGTCAGACCACGTTCATCGGGAATTGCATGTTGCTGCTGAAAATGGAAATGCAATTTTTCCTGTAAGGCTTGAAGATATCAAACCCAGTAACAAATTAAAGTACTTGTTAATTGGAAAACATTGGACAGATGCATTTCAACCGCACTACTCCAAAGGATTATCTGTTTTAACTGGTGTCATTAAGGATTATATAGGAAAAACTACCAACACAATTAATGGGGATAAAGAAATTAACATTGCAGATTTAAGAGGGAAATTCCCAAATAATTCTATTGCATCCATAAAATTAAAAGATGGTAAGGAGGAAATTATTGAAAATTTTC
>JAHJRE010000191.1 GCA_018831055.1 Bacteroidota bacterium | reverse complement strand
TTCCGACCATCCCGCTGATGGTACAACGGTTCGATGTTGAAGTCTCCGGGCCGAAAAAAAGTCCTTTTTTTGCCAGAAACAGGTTAAGTTCATCACGCACGACCCCGGGTTCTACCCTGACCCAATGTTCATTTTCGTTAAATTCCAGGATGCGGTTCATATAACGGGAAACATCAACAACGATGCCGCTTCCCACAACCTGCCCGGCAAGCGAAGTCCCCGCTGCCCTTGGAATGAGCGAGGTGCTGTATTGTTTTGCAAAAAGGATCAGTTTTTGGATATCTTCCTTGTTTTTCGGACGCGCTACAGCCAGGGGAACCTCACGGTATGCCGAAGCATCTGTGGCATACATCAGACGATAACTAAAATCGTAAAACAGGTCCCCTTCCAGTTCAGATTGTAGCAGTGGGAGATGGGTTACAGCAATATCACTCATTATTTTTTGTCGTAGTAGTCGGTGCTTTCGAAAATCTTGTCGGCTGACTTGGCAATGAAACCGGAATAAAGCCGGCCGTCTTTGTCGGGATAACGTTTGGCAAATTCATAATAGCAACCCGGGATCTCATGCCGGCCATCTTTAAATTCCACCATGATATGATCGGCTTTAATGCTGGATTGTTCAAGCAATTCAGCCGGTGTTCCTTTGATCTCTCCTCCTGAATCGTTGATGAGAAAACCGTTTTCTTTCAGGAAGCTGTTTACTTTTTCAACCGTGTCGTATGTCTTGAGGTGATTTACACTGACGGTGAAATGATTGGCCCTGAAGCCATATACGTAAAGCCATGCAGCATATTCCGATTCTTCGCGGAGTTTATTGTACATATCGAAAGAGGGATTTCCCCAGATATTTCCTGAAAAGACCATGCGATCGGACTTAAGGTTACTGTGATCAATTTTATTGACCATACCTTGAACGGCAATTTGGAGGAATTTGCTGCAAAGCTCAAGCCGGAGTTCCGAAATAAAGATCCTTGGAGCATCTTTATCTTCCTTGTGTTCAAAGTGCTTGGCATAAAGCTTCTTAGCTTCAAAGTGGTAATCCTGTATATACTGATAACCAGCTTTCAGGAAAATCCTGGATAACACATCAATCCCGATCTTGGGATGGTTGAAGGTACGAAAAGCTATATGGTCGTTCACCACGGTTTCTCCCTTGTCTGTAAAAAGATCGTATATTTTTTTTGCAGATGGGTTTTGGGTCGTATAGTCTTCCCACAACCTGCTGAATATTTCTTCTTTATTTGCCATTTGTTTGTTTTTAAAATAGTTTTTCGATTAATCTATCCGGGTCAATCGTATTTGCAAAGTTACAAGAAATTAATGCTTCCCGGATATCATCCGGGTGGAATCTCTTATTTTTCAAGATATACACAAGTTCATTAAGCCAATCCGGCACATGCTCCATGCTTTCTGTTTCGATGCTTTCTATCACCCCTTTGCTTACACCAAATGTAAGCACTGTATTGATTTTTTGGGGAAAACCAGATATCTTTTTCCTGAATGCCGGGGAATAAGCGTAGTTCCATTCCCATTTGTTATATTTTTCGGTAGTGAGTTTTTTGATTATGGCTTTTTCTGTGTCCGTGAGTTCTTTGCCTGTGCTTGCGTTGAAAAAGTCTTTCAGGAATTTTGTAAAAAATTCACGGAATTCGGAAAAGGTCATATTCTGTTTGAGATGTTCCGAGATATTCGTAACGTGACTACGGTTTGACCTTACGGCTTTACTCTGATAGGCAGATTCATCCGTAAGCAATGCCTGTCGGAGATTGTCGATATTGCTTGAAAATAATAACGTTCCGTGATGAATAACCCGGTTTTTAAATACATGCATGGAGTTTCCTGAAAACTTACGGTCACCGATGACAAGGTCGCTTTTCCCATGGAGCTTTGCCTTTATGCCAATTTTTTTAAGGGCAAGCAGGACGGGCTTTGTATATTCTTCATAATCCACCAGATTTTGTTGTTTTCCATTCAGGATTAGAGTATAGTTAAGATTCCCTTCGTCATGATATACTGTGCCTCCGCCGGATATCCTGCGAATGACGGGGATATTATTGCTCCAGGTGAATTTATGATTTACCTCGGCAAAGACATTCTGGTGTTTTCCGCAAACGACTGCAGGCTTATTTACCCAAACCATGCAGATTTCATTAACCGAATGCCTTATAAGGTATTCTTCAGCCGCAATATTGAAGTATGGATCGGTTTCTGAACGGAAAATTTCCTGCATAGGGTGAAATTACGAAGAAAATCCAATTTTATCCTAACTTTAATGGCTTAATAACACATAAAAAATTTCATTGTTTATTTTATGGAAGAATTTGATATACTGAATCATTATGGAGAAGACCGGTCTTCCTATTTTCATTCGGTGGCGCCGCCTTTGATCCAGACCTCCAATTTTTGTTACGTTACAACGGCTGACATGGAGCACGCCTTGGCCAATGAGTTCGATGTCCCGGTTTATTCACGGGGTCTTAATCCCACAGTGGATATTTTGCGCAGGAAGCTGGCCGCCCTGGAAAGAGCTGAAGACGCCCTGGTTTTTTCAAGCGGGACTGCCGCTATGTCGGGAGTGTTGTTATCCCTGTTGAAACAGGGCGATCATGTGATTTCGGTAAAGCAACCTTACAGTTGGACCAACCATATGATGAAGGAAGTCCTTCCGTCGTTTGGTATTTCTGTGGATATGGTCGAAGGTGAGGAAACAGAGAATTTTCGCAGGGCAATGCGCAATGAAACCAGACTGATATACCTGGAGAGCCCAAATTCAATGACTTTCGGAATGCAGGATATTGAAGCTATTGCAGCGATGGCACATGAAAGGGATATTATCACTGTTATCGACAACAGCTATTCCACTCCTATATACCAACAACCCATCACGCTGGGAGCCGATCTGGTGATCCATTCTGCAAGCAAATATTTATCAGGCCACAGCGACATGGTTGCCGGTGTGGTATGCGGCAGTGAAGAAAGGATCAGGCATATTTTTATGAAAGCATTTATGGCTTATGGCGGTATTTTACCCCCTTTTGAATCCTGGCTTATGATAAGGGGGTTGCGAACTTTGCCATTGAGGCTTGACAGGAGCAGGGATACGGCATTAAAGCTGATTTCCTTCCTGGAAAAAAATCCTGCGGTTGAGGGAATCCTGTATCCTTTTCATCCTTCCAATCCCCAGTTTGAACTGGCAAAAAAACAGATGACATCTGCATGCGGTTTGTTTTCCGTATTGCTGAAAACCCATGACAGGGAGCAAATCGCGAAGTTTGCCGACAAGCTTCGGGTATTCAGCCGGGCGGTATCCTGGGGTGGATTCGAGTCACTCGTGTTTCCTGCCATCGCATTAAAACCGGGCTCCGGGATACCGTTGAACCTGGTAAGGATTTATACGGGATTAGAAGAACCTGAATTGCTGATCAGGGATATGGAGCAGGCCCTGGGGGATATTCACACGTAAAAACAAGTTGGCAACAAGTGTAAAAAGACAGACAAGCAGACAGATATGATATTGATATAATTAAAATAAGAAAGGATTTAGCTTTTTGATAGGATAGTGCAAATTGTGGGAATTTATTTTGTTTTTTTCTCCCACCTGCAAATAGAGAAAAGAAACCCCACCCACATTGCACACATTAGCAAAGTCGCACGAGCCAACGCTGAAACCAAAGCTTTGCCAAAGAATGCAATCTTGCCGACACACAAGGTGCTAAAATGATGCTTTATCTGTATTTTTGAAAATTATAAAAATAGAAATTAAATATATGAGTTTAAATACACAATCACTGCAACCCGTTATAAACTTCCTTTGGACAGTTGCGGATGATGTTTTGGTAAATACCTACCAAAAAGGAAAATACAAAGATGTAATCCTGCCAATGGTAGTTATACGCAGACTTGATTTGCTTTTAGAGCCGACAAAAGACCAAGTTTTAAAAACATACAACGAATATAAAGACAAACTCCAAAATCTCGATAGCTTGCTGACTAATGGCAAACGCGGTTCAGGATTGGCTTTTTACAATACTTCAAGGTTTACATTAAAAAAACTACTTGATGACCCGAAAAACCTGAGAAGCAATTTTGAAAACTATTTGAATGGTTTTTCAGAAAATGTGCAAGACATTATTAAGCAATTCAAATTCAGAAATGAAATTGAAACTTTGGACGAAGCAGATATTCTGTTTTCGCTGATTGAAAAATTCTGTTCACCGAAAGTTGAATTGCACCCCGACAAGTTACCACCGTTAGCAATGGGTTATGTGTACGAGGATTTGGTACGCCGATTTAACGAAGAAAACAACGAAGAAGCCGGAGAACACTTTACTCCAAGGGAGATCATTGATTTAATGACGCACCTTGTTTTCTTACCGGTAAAAGACAAAATACAACAAGGAACATATTTGATTTATGACCCCTGTGTGGGAAGTGGCGGTATGTTGACCATTGCCAAACACTTTATGCTCAATCCCGAAGGGTTGATTAAAAGCAATGCCACCGTTCATTTATATGGACAAGAAAGCACGCCTTTTATTTATGCGACTTGCAAAAGCGATATGCTGATAAAAGGCGAAGACCCTGATAAAATTGTATATGGCAGCACATTAAGTGCTTATGGATTTGATAAAGATTTGAAATTCGATTTCATGCTCACTAATCCGCCATACGGTAAAACATGGGCCCCCGATAAAAAAGCATTGGGCGTTGGCCCCAAAGGTGCCATAATTGACAAACGCTTTATGCTGAAAGGCAGCTACAAAGAAGAAGCTGTTACCAGTCGTGTGAATGATGGCCAATTGATGTTTGTATTGCACATGCTTAGCAAAATGAAAGATACCGAACTCGGCAGCCGTATCGCTTCCGTACACAATGGTTCGGCTTTATTTACAGGCGATGCAGGACAAGGTGAAAGCGAAATTCGCAAATACATAATTGAAAACGATTTGCTGGAAGCCATTGTTGCATTGCCAAACGATATGTTCTACAATACAGGAATACCGACCTACATTTTCCTTTTCACCAACCGGAAAACCAAAAACCGTAAAGGAAAAGTGCAGTTGATTAACGCTACTTCAGATAAGTTTTACAGCAAAATGCGAAAATCATTAGGCAAAAAGAGGGTAGAATTTTTGCCAGAGCATATTTTCCAAATCGAAAAAACATTCATGACTTTTGAAGAAAATGAGTACAGTAAAATATTTGACAATAACGATTTTGGCTATGCTCAAATAACGGTAAACCGCCCTTTGAGAGATGAAAAGGGGAAAATTGAAACTGACAGCAAAGGCAAACCAAAGCCCGACCCCAAATTGAAAGACACCGAAAATATTCCCTTGAAAGAAGATATACAGGAATTTTTTAAACGCGAAGTATTGCCCTTTGCTCCTGATGCCTGGTGGGATAAGAAAGACACCAAAATTGGTTATGAAATAAACTTTGCCAAATACTTCTATAAACATCAACCGCCAAGGGCTTTGGCTGATATTGCCAAAGATATTTTTGCTATCGAACACGAAACAGATGGATTGCTAAAGGAGATTATCGAGTAATTTTTTAATCAAAATGATTGAAAGTTTAAATATTATTGTATTTTTGTAAACAATCAGACCTGCCACGCCTCTGCTTGCAAGCGCACCCGGGCGGGTTTTATTTTTATAGCTATGCAGTACACCAAAGTCCCATTGAGTATAGCTGACCAGATTACCCGATTGACTGGTAGAGGATTAATTATAAATGATGTACCATTCGCTGAATCTAAACTTAACAATATCAGCTTTTATCGCTTACGGGCATACACTTATCCATTTCAAAACAACAGTGATCCAAATCATCTATTTATCAAAGAGGTTTCATTTGAAGAGATTATCAGTTTTTATGAGTTCGACCGTGATTTAAGGTTGCTTGTTTTCGATGCAATCGAACGTATTGAGATAGCTCTTCGAACCAGAATCGTATATTATTATGCCCTCACTCATGGCAGCCATTGGTTCGAAAACAAAAATATTTACCGAAACCGGAACTATTTCAACAATGATATTTCATCGCTTGATAAAGAAATTGATCGTTCGGATGAAGAATTTATTAAACACTACAAAAGCACTTATTCTTCTCCGATCAGGCCCCCAGCATGGATGAGTCTTGAAGTAGCGACCCTGACAACCTTGTCCAAGATGTTTCAAAACCTTTCAAGATCGCCGGAAAAGAAGAAAATAGCCAAAAGTCTAAGTTTGGATTTCCTGATTCTCGAGAACTGGATGCATGTGCTGAGCAATGTGCGTAATATTTGTGCCCATCACAGCCGCCTATACAACCGCACACTTTCTCAATCGCTTATACTGCCTGCAAACACATTTGGCAATAGCTGGATAAAAAACCGTGCAGTTGATAATGCCAAGATGTATGCCGTAATGTGTGCAATTGTGTATCTGCTCGACAGAATTAATGGCATCCATGATTTCAGGTCGAGGCTCATTAGTTTATTTGCCAAATACCCAATTGTGCATCCCCGTCTGCTGAATTTTCCGGCAAACTGGGACAGCGAAATCTTTTGGAGATGACATACCCAACAATGATTGAAACAAATACCATACAAAAATATAAAGCCACAGGTATAGACTGGATGCCTGAAGTGCCGGTAAATTGGTTTTTTAAAAGAGGAAAAGCATTGTTTAAAGAACGAACTATGAAGGGCTATCCGAATGAATCACTTTTGGCTGCATCCCAAAAGCAAGGCGTTGTGTTAAAAGAAATGTTGGAGCAAAGAAGTATGGAGGCAATTCAAAATTTTGAATCTTTCAAACTTGTTGAAAAGGATGATTATGTTATTAGTCTCCGTTCATTTGAAGGCGGTATTGAGTTTGCATACTTCAGAGGAATAATTAGTCCGGTCTATTCAATATTTTACTTTAGAGATGGAAATGCTTACAATAGAGATTTTTACAAATATCTATTCAAATCGAGAATGTTCATTCAAGAATTGAATGTTTTCAAAAAAGGTATCAGGGATGGGCAATCAATCAGTTTTAGTGAGTTTGCAAATATTTACTTGCCTGTGCCGCCCAAAGACGAGCAAGACGAAATTGTGCAATATATCAAAGCAAAAGAAGAAAAGATAGTCCGTTTTATTGAGAAAAAGCAACGGTTTATTGAGTTGTTGAAGGAGCAGAGGCAGAGCATAATTGATGAAGCCGTTGTTAATGGAATTAATCCAAATGTTAAATTCAAAAATACCTCATTTGATTGGTTAGGCACTATCCCTGAACATTGGAAAATTAGAAGACTTGGTACGATAGGTTCTTTTTCAAAAGGTGGGAATATTTCAAGAGCTGAATTAGTTGAAAACGGAATTCCTGCAATTCTTTATGGAGACATTTACACTAAGTATGATATTGAGGCGAAAAGTATTATTAATCGAATAGAAGAAGAAACAGCAGCAAACTCAATTAAAATTGAAAAAGGAGATTTGTTATTCACTGGGTCAGGTGAAACAAAAGAGGACATTGGAAAATGTATAGCTTTTAATGGAGATAATGAAGTTTATGTTGGTGGTGATGTTATAATTTTCAAGCAAAATGAATTTGATAGCCATTTTATAAGCTATTCACAAAATAGTTCGTTTGCAAAGTATCAGAAAGCTGTCTCATCAAAAGGTGATATAATTGTTCACACTTTCGGTTCCAAACTTCGTGATATAGTAATGCCATATCCCCCAACAATTGAAGAACAAAAGCAAATTGTAACACACATAAAAACCGAAACTGCCACTATAGACACCGCCATAGCCAAAGCTGAACGAGAAATAGAACTCATAAGGGAATATAAAGGGGCAATGATAGCTGAAGCGGTGATGGGGAAAAGAAACAAATAAAATGAATATCACACTTTCAGAAATATTTCCTAATGTAAACATTGGTCTGAGCCAAATAGGTTTTTTCTTTGGAGCAGGTTCATCTTATGCTGCTGGTTACCCGCTGACCTATCAATTGACGATTGATGTATTGAAAAAACTTTCGTCAACTGAAGTTGAACTGATTGAAAAGATTTTGAAAGTAGAAGGGCAAATGCTTAATGTTTTAAAAGGCGAACCTGACATTGAGATTCTTTCAGATATTATCAATCGTGCGAAAGCAGGTGGTGGATACCCGGATATAGATTCACTAATTGAATCCATCCGAAAGAATATTGTTGATGTAATTAATGAAGTTGCAAGCCCAAACCTTGAACATCATCTCAAGTTTCTTAAAGGTTTAAAAGGACTTATGCAACATCGGAATGAATCAGTTTGGATTTTTACAACAAATTATGACTTGATTTTTGAACTGGCGGCTTCAATCGCAAAGATTCCCATATACAACGGATTTGAAGGAATTGCACAGCGGTTTTTTGACATTGAGAGAATTGACCTTGCTTATGGAAAAATAAATACTTCAAGCAGAAGATTTGAGCCATTCAACGAACCTCACATTAAATTGGTGAAGCTTCACGGTTCCATTTCTTGGTTCAAAGAAGGTGATGATGTAATTGAATCTTTTGCTAATGTTAATATCGACAATAGATGTATGATTCTTCCCAGAAGAACAAAAGTCATTGAGACATTAGACTCACCTTACGACAAACTGTTTAGATATGCTTCTAACGTGATAGGAAAGCAGTGTAAGTTCATTGCTTCTTGCGGATATAGCTATCGTGATGAACACATTAATGACACTTTGTTTGCTCCCAAACTTCGAAACAATTCTCTTCGTATTTTTGCTTTGTCAAAGGATGAAACGCCAGAAATTTTAAAACTAAAAACTCATCCAAGTTTTCATTATATGGTGAATGATAAACTTCATTATCAAGGAAAGGATATTAGCGGAAGCTATGAACTTTGGGATTTTAAAAAATTTGTTGAACTCTTTAATTAATCAAACAGTAGAAATGGCAGATTACAAAATTGGAAAAGTAGTCTCAGTATCAGGAGATTCAATTAGTGTATCTCTTTTTGACCAATCTGATTCAGAAGAAACAGTTTATGGTGTTCCTGATAATATGAATGTAACTATTGACACCTCGCAAGGCCCAACTCCAATTTTAATTGGACAGCCAGGAACTTTTGTAATGGTCGCAATTCCAAATGGAATGCTACTTTCAATGATTACAGACATTTCAATGAAAGAAACATCACTATTAAGCAGCGACATAAAGAAAGCCGAAAGTGCGGATGAATATTTAATTCAAAGTCCAATCAGGATTATCTCTGTAATTCCTGTAGGAACAATTGATGCGTCTGAGAAATTTGAAAGAGGAACAGACCTTTTGCCAACAGTGAACAATGATGTTTTTGCTGTTTTGCCAGATATAATTGATAAGGTATATGAATCATTTGCAGAAGGTAATTTTTCAATTGGAACACTTTCCCTTATCAAAAACCAGGAAGCAAAAATTAACCTTGACTCTTTTCTTTCAAGACATGCAGCATTGTTGGGACAGACAGGTGGTGGAAAATCTTGGACTGTAGCTTCATTACTTCAAAGCATTTCTCAATTTCCCAAATCAACAGTTGTTCTTTTTGACTTACACGGTGAGTACAAAAAGAGCAGCGATGGTAAAAGTGTCTTTGGAGCAGATGCAGAATATATTAACGCAGGAGAATTGGAATTTCCTTATTGGTTAATGAAAAGCGATGAATTACTAGGATTGATGGTAGATAGAACGGAATCAGCAGCACCAAACCAAATTGCTAAATTCAAAGAACTTTTACAGTCAGCTAAGGAAAACCAGGCAGAGAATAAATCTTTAGGAATTCCTAAAATCACGATAGACACACCTGTTTACTTTGATTTTAATGGTATAATTGATGAGTTCAGAAAATTAGATACAGAGCCAGCACAGGGAAAAACTGGGCCAATTAAAGGTCCTCTTAATGGGGTATTTACTCGACTTTTAATGCGAATTGACTCCAGATTAAATGATAAAAGATACGATTTGATTTTTAACCCAACCAAGTACAACACTTCTGCATCAATGGAAATTTTATTCCGCAAAATTTTGGGTGAAGAATCAAACCCAAAGAAAATTGTGATTGTGGATATGAGTTCTATTCCATTTGATGTTCGTAATTCTGTTATCTCATTGTTGTTAAGATGCCTCTTTGACTTTTCTTATTGGTATAAAAAGGTAAACTTAAAAGCATATCCAATTTCAGTTTTTTGTGATGAAGCACATATTTACTTTAATGACAAAGACCCAAATTCAGAAGCAGCAAGATTGTCAGCTGAAAGAATTTCCAAAGAAGGTAGAAAATATGGAATAAGCATAACTGTAATTAGTCAAAGACCGAGAGAAGTTTCAGCAACAATTCTTTCACAATGCAATACATTTCTTTGTCTGAGAATTTCAAATCCAGAAGACCAGGCGTATGTAAAAAGTTTATTGCCTGATTCAATAAGAGGAATTGTAAGTATGTTTTCCAATCTTAGAAGAGGCGAGTGTATTTTGTTAGGTGATTCGGTAATCATGCCAACTAGAATTAAGATTAGAAAACCGAACCCTGCACCAAATAGTGATGATACCTCGTTTTACAAAGAATGGAATCAGCCGCATGAAGTAATACAGTTCGCACCGATTTTGGATGCATGGAGGAAACAACAAGCTAAATAAATGAAAACCGACACAACAGAAAAAGGTCTCGAAGCCCATATTACACAGCACTTGTGTTTGGTAAATGCTTTTGAAGAAAGACATCACAGCCAATACAACCGTGTGGATTGTGTGGACGAAGATTTGCTTTTCAATTTTCTGCAAACCACACAGGAAAAAGAAGTTATGAAATTGCAAACCATTCACGGAAGCAATTACAGAAGCAAAGTATTGTATCGTTTAAATAACCAAATTAAAACGTTTGGGATTATTGAAGTTTTACGCAAAGGTATAACTGACAATAATATCAAGCTTAAATTGTTTTTTGATAAACCAGTTTCCAACTTAAACGAAAAAGATTCAGCCCTATACAATCAAAATATATTTTCAGTAACAAGGCAGGTGCATTACAGCAATCAAAATGAAAATTCGCTGGATTTAGTGGTTTTTATCAATGGTCTGCCAATAATTACATTCGAACTTAAAAACGAACTTACCAAACAAACTGTAAAGGATGCCATTAAGCAATACAAAACCCATCGCGACCCAAAAGAAGAATTATTCCGTTTAGGGAGGTGTTTGGTGCATTTTGCGGTTGATACAGAGCAGGTTTGGATGGCGACGCACTTAAAAGGGGAAAATACTTACTTTTTGCCCTTCAACAAAGGGAATAATAACGGAGCAGGTAATCCACACAATCCTAATGGCATAAAAACCGATTATCTCTGGAAGGAGATTTTGACCAAAGACCGTTTAACAAACATCATTCAGAACTATGTTCAGTTATTTGAAGAAGAAAAAGAAAAGATTCTGCCCGATGGACAAGTAAAGAAAGAAAAAGTAAAGAAACTTATTTTCCCTCGTTACCACCAAATTGATGCCGTTGATAAACTTCTCAATAATGCAAAGGAAAACGGAGCAGGCAAACGCTATTTAATACAACATTCGGCTGGTTCAGGTAAATCAAATTCCATTTCATGGCTTGCTCATCAGTTGGTTGGCTTATTCGATAAGGGAAATGCTAATACTGTTTTTGATACTGTTATCGTGGTAACCGACCGTAAAGTGTTGGACACACAAATACGAAACAACATCAAACAATTTGAGCAGGTGAAAGGTGTTGTTGAAGCCATTACCGAAGGTAGTAAACAACTGAAAACTGCTTTGGAAGAAGGCAAGAAAATCATTATCACGACTATTCAAAAATTCCCATACATTGTTAATGAAATTGGCGAACTGCCCGGAAACAAATTCGCAATCATCATAGACGAAGCCCACAGTAGCCAAAGCGGAAATACAGCAGGAAAATTAAATGAGACCCTATCAAAAGAAATTGATGAAGAAAATGCTGAAGAATGGACAGACGAAGATGAAATTGTAGAAATTGTAAAAGGCAGGAAAATGCTTTCGAATGCGAGTTATTTTGCTTTTACTGCAACGCCTAAAAATAAGACACTCGAATTGTTTGGCGAAAAATACAATGACAACCTGTCTGCCGGACAGGCTGGTGGTAAAGAAAAATTTAAAGCATTTCATCTTTATTCAATGAAACAAGCCATTGAGGAAAATTTTATTCTTGATGTATTGCAGAATTACACAACATATCAAAGCTATTATGCTTTATTAAAGAAGATTGAAGACGACCCAGCATATGACAAAAACAAAGCACAAAAGAAACTGAAAATATTTGTTGAAAGCCACGAACACGCAATAGCAAAGAAAACTGCATTAATCATTGACCATTTTATGGATAGTGTTATTCGTCAGAAAAAAATTAATGGACTGGCAAAGGCTATGGTTGTTACAAGTAGTCGTAAAAATGCAGTAAAATACAAAACGGCATTTGATAATTATTTGGCTAAAACAAATAATCCATTCAAAGCTATTGTGGCATTTTCAGGAGATATAGACGGAGAAACAGAATCTTCTTTAAATCATTTTTCAAGTTCGGCAATTCCTGATGAGTTTAAAAAATCGGAATTTCGTTTTCTGATAGTTGCAAATAAATACCAAACTGGCTTTGACCAACCGCTTTTGCACACAATGTATGTTGACAAGAAATTAGGTGGTGTAAATGCAGTTCAAACACTTTCACGTTTGAATAGAACAACATCTGGCAAAAAAGACACATTTGTTTTGGATTTTGCCAATGATGCAGAAGAAATTAAGAAGTCGTTCGACCCGTTTTTTGAAACAACAATTCTTAGCGAAGCAACCGACCCAAATAAATTATTTGACTTACAAGCTGCTTTAGATGCGTTTCAGATTTATACACCTGAACAAGTACATGAGTTTTCGCACAAGATTATTTCTAATGTACCAGTTGACCAATTACACACAATTTTAGATGCAGCAGCAGAAATTTTTAGAAAAACTTTAAACGAAGAACAACAAGACGATTTTAGAGCAAAATGTAAAACTTATGTTCGTTTATATGTTTTCCTTGCTCAGATAGTACCTTTTGTAAATCCGTATTTGGAAAGATTATACTTGTTTTTAAACCACTTGCAAAATAAACTTGGCAAGCAACGAGATGAAGATTTGGCTCAAGGGATTTTGGATAATATCGACATGGAAAGTTACCGGCTTCAAAAAGGAAGTGAATTTAATATTCAATTACAGCAAGGTGACGAATTAAAACCAATTCCTACTGATATGAGAGGCGGATCAGCCGAGCCAGAAATGGAATATCTCTCAAACATTGTGAAAGCGTTTAATGAGAAATTCGGAACCACCTTTACAAATGAGGATAAGGTTCGGAAAATGACACAGGATTTAATGCAAGATGTAAAAGACGATAAAGCTGCAATGGACAATATTAGTGCATCATTGAGTAAAAACGACCTTCAAAATGCACAGATAACTTTTGCCGATATTTTGAAAGAGAAAATGATAAATCATATTGACAGCAACTTTGAAGTTTTTAAGGAATACAATGATAATCCAGAATTCAAAGCATTCTTAGCAGGACAAATGTTTAAAATATTGATTAATGATTTGGCAAAAGCAGTATAAAAGCCAGCGCGCAGTCGTAAGTACATTTGCAAGCCCCTCGAGCAAACGCTCAAACTTTCGTGTCGGTGGACAGGAAACTACTCCGCAATCCATTACGGAACATACACTCGCCCTTTACATGAAGAGAAAATTATTAAAACAAATAATTATCCTGATAGCCCTTTCCGTGTGCATTACATCCTGCTCGGTGGTGCGACAGGCCAATGAGTTGAAGACACTGGCAAAATGTGATTTCAGGATTTACAATATGGAAGGGACAACCCTGGCCGGGGTCAAGATTGATGATGTGAACCGCATGAGTGATATTTCCCTGCTGGAAATTACGAAGATCATGGGTGCCTTTGCTTCGGGAAACCTTCCTTTGGATTTCGTCCTCAATATCCAGGTACGTAATCCTAATGGCAGTGTAGCTGCTTTGAACCGTCTCGATTGGATTTTATACATTGATGATATTGAGATGACCCGGGGGATTTTAAGCAAGCGCATTGAAATTCCACCTGATGGAGGGATGGAGAATATCCCGGTGGAAGTGTCTTTCAACCTCAACCAGGCTATTGACGGGAAAGCCGCCGATGCATTGATCAATTTTGCCTTGAACCTCTCAGAAAAAGGGGAAAGACCCACCCGTATCCTGGTAAAGGCCAAACCCACTATTTATGTAAGCGGCACTCCTATTGATTATCCGGGATATATTCGCATCCGTAATGAATTCGGTACCCGGTGATGTATAAGAAAACAATTTCACTTCCTGCTTTTTCTTAATTTTGCAATTTCAATGAATTGGCCGGAAAAAATACAGCAACCCGTTTTCAGGATCATTTCTGGAGCAGCTCATGAGCTCGGCTATCCTGCCTATGTCATAGGAGGTTATGTAAGGGATCTTATTCTTAAGCGACCATCCTGTGATATCGACATCGTAGCGGTTGGAAGCGGCATAGAACTTGCCCGCAAAGTGGCATCAAAGCTCGGTAAGGGGGTTAATGTCAATTATTTCAGGAATTTTGGTACTGCCATGTTGAAATACAAGGGGGAACGGGACTGGATCATAGAATTTGTGGGATCCAGGAAGGAATCTTATCGCAGTGATTCAAGGAAGCCTGTCGTGGAAGACGGGACACTCCAGGATGACCAGAACCGCAGGGATTTTACTATCAATGCCATGGCATTGAACCTTTATCCCGACCATTTTGGTGAGTTGCTGGATCCATTCAATGGGATGGAAGATATCAGGGAAAAAATCATCCGCACACCACTTGATCCCAACATTACTTATTCTGATGATCCCCTCCGGATGATGCGTGCAATACGTTTTGCAACACAGCTTGGTTTTCACATTGAGGAAGCTTCTTTCCGCGCTATTTCAGAGAATAAGGAGCGCATACGGATAGTGTCGATGGAAAGAGTTGTGGATGAGCTCAACAAGATTATTGCTTCTCCGGTTCCATCAAGAGGTTTCATTATGCTGGATGATTCGGGGTTGCTGGAAATACTGTTCCCACAGTTTGTTGCATTAAAAGGAGCTGAATATCAGGGTGGAAAAGGCCATAAGGATAATTTTTATCACACCCTCCAGGTGCTTGATAATGTTGCTAAGGTTTCTGATGACTTGTGGCTGCGCTGGGCCGCCATCTTACATGATATAGCTAAGCCTGTCACCAAAAAATACGATGAAAAAGCCGGATGGACCTTTCATGCTCATGAGTTTGTGGGAGCAAAGATGATCCCTGCGATTTTCCGGCAATTAAAGCTGCCCATGAATGAAAAGATGCGCTTCGTAAAGAAAATGGTGCAGCTTCACCTTCGTCCTATAGCACTTTCTGAGGAAACCGTAACCGATTCGGCAGTAAGAAGGCTGCTTTTTGAGGCCGGGGACGACATCGACAGGCTAATGACCTTGTGCGAAGCAGATATTACTTCAAAGAATCCGAGGAAAGTCAAAAAATTCCTGGAAAACTTCAAAATTGTCAGGGAAAAGCTAAAGGAGATAGAGGAAAAGGACCGTCTCCGCAATTGGCAGCCTCCCGTCACCGGGGAGATTATCATGAAGACCTTTAACATTCCTCCCGGAAGAGAAGTAGGAATAATAAAAAATGCCATCAGGGAGGCCATCCTGGAAGGAGAGATAAGGAATGATTACGATGAAGCCTTCGGTTTTATGCTGATTCGCGGCAAGGAGCTTGGACTGAAGTTACCCGGTTATGATCCGGAAAATGAGTAATATTCTTAAAAAGAAAAAGCTAACGATTATCTGCGGTCCTACGGCCGTAGGTAAAACACGATATGGTGCGTTGCTTGCTAAACAACTAAAAACAGAGGTGATATCGGCCGACAGCCGCCAGTTTTACCGGGAACTGCGTATTGGTACGGCATCTCCGACTCCTGAAGAGATGATGGGTGTTCCTCATCACTTTATCGGGCATCTTTTCCTCACCGATTATTATAATGTATCTCTTTTCGAACAGGATGTGCTCTGCTTGCTGGAGAAGCTGTTTGCCAGGCACGATGAAGTTATCATGGTAGGAGGTTCCGGTTTATATATAGATGCCGTTTGCCGGGGTATTGATGATTTTCCGGATGCAGACCCGGTACTCAGGAAAATGATAAAAGAGGAGTTGAATGCCGGAGGGCTGGAACCTTTGCGTCAACGCCTGTTAAGTCTGGATCCTGAATACTATCACCAGGTTGACCTTAACAACCCTAACCGGGTTATGCGTGCCATAGAAGTATGCCTGGTTACGGGCAGGAAGTATTCCGAGCAACGTACGTCACCGGCCAGGGAGAGAGTATTTGAAATCGGGAAGATCGGCCTTAACACCGATCGCGGGACCCTGTTTCGCAGGATAGAAGACAGGGTTGACAGCATGATGGAGGCCGGGCTCCTGGAGGAAGTGCGCAGTCTGACCCAATACCGCCACCTGAACGCCCTGAACACCGTTGGCTATAAAGAACTTTTCAACTACCTGGATGGAATATGGACACTCCCGGAAGCCATTGAAAAGATCAAAACCAACACCCGCCGTTATGCCAAGCGACAATTAACCTGGTTCAAACGCGATGAAAGCATACAATGGATAGAGTTGTGAAAATCAGTTAATCCTATTCTTCAAAACCTGCAAACTTGAAAAGATCGGGTTTGTGATATTCAACAAGGCCGTCAACCGGGTCTTTCACGATGTGGTTGATCCTGATCCCATATGGCTCCGCTACTTCCAGGAAAAGATCCTGCAAATGAAAAACAACAGATCCTGTGCATCGGATATCATACGATTCGTAATCATTGTATTTCATGATCCTTTCCTGGATAAAATCGTCAAAAGACCGGTAAAGGATTTCATGGATGATGGGATCTTCGCGAAGACCGGAAACAAATTCGGCGAATGAGCCCAGGAAACGACTGGGTTTGGATTTATTGTAAACAGCGTCAAGAATGTCTTCCAGATTGAGGTTGTATTTTTGCCGGAAAGCTTCGCTGATGTGCAAAGGGAGTTCGTTTTTCAGGTAAGCGCTCAGGAAAAGCTTGCCAATATATGCACCACTCCCTTCATCACCGAAAAAATACCCAAGCGAGGGGATATTTTCGATGATAGCATTACCATCGTACAGACAGGAATTAGAACCCGTTCCCATGATGCAGGCTATCCCTGGATTATTACCGAACAATCCCCTGGCTGCGCCCAGCAGGTCGTGGTGTACTTCAATGGATGCATTGGGGAAAACCTTCTCAAGGGCTTCTTCTACAATAAAGCACTTATTGTTTGTAGAACAACCGGAACCGTAGTAAAAAATATATCTGACACGGTCGGGGTCCATTAAAGGAAGAAGCTCCTTTTCCATCGTGTTCACCATATCCTCTCCCGGAACATAGTAAGGATTAAAACCGGCCGTTTGGTAACGGTTTATGTGTTCATTCCTGTCGATAAAAACCCAATCGGTTCTGGTGGATCCACTTTCGGCAATTAATATCATTAGGCGTTTTTTGCAAAAGTAACTTTTTATTTGAAGAGGGATACCGGGGATTTATGATTAGGGGTTAGGGATTAGGGATTAGGGTTTAGGGTTTAGGGTTTAGGGTTTAGGGTTTAGGGTTTAGGGTTTAGGGGTTAGGGGTTAGGGGTTAGGGGTTATGGGTTATGAGATCTGAGATCTGAGATCTGCGATCTGCGATCTGCGATCTGAGATCTGCGATCTGAGATCTGCGATCTGCGATCTGAGATCTGTGTTATGGATTTTAAGAAAATTATTATATTTGGTAGATAGGATTAACCAAAGTTAAAACCAATTCCAAATATTATGAAAAAATGCATACTCATTGCGTTTATGTTGGTATTTCCGGGTATTTCCATGGTGTATGCCCAGGAGGTAACTGTGAGCGGTACGGTTTCGTCTTCCCAGGATGGAAGCACTCTGCCGGGTGTATCGGTGGTGATCAAGGGAACGCAGCAAGGTACTGTTACGGATATAAACGGGAAATACAGCATTAAAGCTGAGGCATCTTCCACGCTGGTTTTCAGTTTTATAGGCATGGAGACCAGGGAAGAGGCTGTTGGAGGCCGTTCAACTATCGATATCCTGCTCAGCCCCACGGTTCAATCGCTTGAAGAGGTGGTGGTAGTTGGATATGGAACCGAAAGCAGGAAATTGCTTACGTCATCGATTTCCGATTTCAAGCCGAAAGACATTAACGAGATCCCTCTGGAAAATATTGATGCAGCCATACAGGGAAAGGCTACCGGAGTGCAGGTTGTACAGAACTCAGGAACCCCGGGAGGGGGTATGACTGTGAGAATACGCGGCAATAACTCCATCAATGCCGGGAATGAGCCGCTTTACGTTATCGATGGAATACCTATGCTGACCGGCAATTTCGGCCAGATCGGATTCAGCGGGCAGAACATCAATGCCATCAGTGACCTGAATCCCAATGATATTGAGTCCATCTCTATCCTGAAAGATGCATCGGCAACTTCCATTTACGGTGCAAGAGCCTCCAACGGGGTAGTGCTCATAACCACAAAAAGGGGGAAGGTAGAGAAAACCAACATTAACTTTTCTGCTTACGGCGGGTTCCAGATGGCAGAAAAGAAGCTTGATATGCTGGATGCCAGTGAATGGATGGTCTACCGTAACGAGTTGAAAGCCAATGAGGGTGCTCCCCCTGTTTATTCGCAGGAAGAGATCGACAATCCTCCGGTAGATACCGATTGGCTGGATGAAGTCTTCCGTACAGGCGCTTTAATGAATTATGAACTTTCTGCAACGGGAGGGAATGAAAAGACGACCTTTTACATTTCCGGCGGTTATTCCTACGAAGATGGGATATTGATCGGAACTGACTTTAAAAGGTTGAACGGAAGGCTGAACCTCGATCATAATCTTACTTCACGACTTAAGATAGGTACAGGAATAGGGCTGAGCAATTCCTGGAACAACCGTGTTGAAGGAGACCAGTCACTAAACGGTCCCTTGCCTAACGCTATTTCCTTGCCTCCTGTATACCCGGTTTACAACAGCGATGGCAGCTATAACGAAGACGGCCCCTATGCCAATCCTGTAGCCATCGCCAATGAAGCAAGCAACCTGGCACAGAATTTCCGTACCATTGCCAATATCTTTGCCAATTATCGCATTTTGGAAGGGCTGAATTTTGAAACTAAGTGGGGCATCGATTACCTGAGCCTCAACGAGCATAGTTATGATCCCATGACGACAAGGCAGGGCTCGAAATATAACGGATTGGGAATTGAAGGCAATACAATAGCCACGAACTTCACCACCAATAATTTCTTTACATATGCCAAGACTTTCCGGGCTATTCACGAATTGGAGGCCATGGCCGGCTATTCTTACGAGCGTTATGTCAGGAAAAGCTCTTATATCGAAGCCACGGAATTTCCGAACGAGTACTTCCAGTATATTACATCTGCGGCAAATATCCGCACTGCAACTGCATCTAAAGTGGAAGATCGTACCAACTCTTTTTTCGGAAGGGTGAAGTATAACCTGAAAAACCGTTACATCATCACCCTGAGCGGGCGTTATGATGGTTCCTCGAAATTCGGTAAAAACAACAAATACGGTTTCTTCCCTGCTATCTCCGCTGCCTGGAGGGTATCCGAAGAGGAATTCTTTGCACCCGTGAGTTTTGTCAACGACCTGAAACTGCGTGTCAGTTACGGATATACCGGAAACGATGGCATACCGAGGTTCTCCAGCCCTGCCCTCTATTCCGGTGGCGCTAACTACGGAGGATACCCGGGGACCTATCCGGTGCAGATCCCCAATCCGGATATACGCTGGGAATCAACGGCCCAGTTTGATGCAGGATTCGACCTTGAGGTTGTGAACAGCCGTATCCGCCTTGTTTTCGATTATTATTATGCAAAGACAACCGACTTGCTTCTCGACCGGCCGGTTTCCGCGACCTCCGGGTTTGCAGGAGTGATCGACAATATCGGTGAACTGGAAAACAAGGGCTTCGAAATAGGACTGTCAACAGATAATATTAAAGCAAAGGATTTTACCTGGACTTCTGTCCTAAACTTTTCAAGAAACCGTAACAAAATCCTGAAATTATATAATGGACAGCCTATTGACAATTTAGGACGAGGCAGCAATTACATTGGAGAAGGGGAACCTTTTGGTATATTCTATGGTTACCATTCCCTTGGAGTTGATCCTTCAACCGGGGATATTGTATTTGAGGATGTAAACGGCGATGGTGTGATCACCTCGGAAGACCGCAAGAAAATTGGTGATCCCAATCCTGATTTTTATGGAGGATTTTCCAATGTTTTTACATACAAGCAGTTATCCCTGAATGTTTTCCTGCAGTTTTCTTACGGAAACGATATATATAATGGTACACGAGTTTACATTGAATCGCTGAAAGGTGATGACAATCAGCTTACCACTATACTCGACCGCTGGCAGCAGCCCGGCGACGAAACCGATATTCCCCGTGCCACCATGACCGATCCGAATAACAATAACCGCACTTCCTCCAGGTTTATTGAAGACGGTTCCTATCTCAGGATCAAGGAAGTAATATTAAGCTACGCTTTCAGCAAGGAGCTTACACGCAAGCTGGGCTTGTCGGGACTTAAGATATTTGCTACGGCATATAATCTTTTTACATTCACAAACTACAGTGGCATGGACCCGGAAGTCAATTATGCCGGCGGAGATAATCTCAGGCTGGGAACCGACTTCTTCACCTATCCTCAGGCCCGTAAGTTTATTTTTGGTATTAACATTGGAATTTAAGAAATTAAAGAAATTGCGATATGAAACTCAGAATCATTGCATTAATTATAACGGCGCTTTGGCTCACAGCCTGTGAAAAAGTGCTGGAGGTGGATCCTGTGGATTACATTCCTGAAGAGGAAGCCATACAGGACAAAACCGATGCCGAGAGGGCATTGACAGGATGCTACGACGGATTGCAGCAAACCGGCATGTATGGAAGGCATCTGGTGATCATACCCGATATAGTGGCCGATAACCTGGAATGGGAAGGCACGACACAGGAATATGGTCAATTCGATAATAATTCCCTGCTTTCCGATAACGTGATCGTGGAAGATATCTGGAATGCCCATTATGATGTTTTAAACCGTATTAATTATTTGTTGTATAAGCTTCCCGATGTATCAGGAATGAGTCAGGCTGAGAGGGATAATTTCCTGGGACAATTGTATTTTCTGCGTGCCTTGTGTCATTTCAACCTGGTTCGGTTATTCGGGCCTATACCAGTAAAGACACAGCCTACGCTGGATTTGGGAAGCGACCTTAATCCTGCCAGAGACCCTGTGGAAACGGTTATGCAGCAGATCGAGAGCGATCTTTTGGCAGCAGAAGGGAAAATCACCATTACCAATCCCGGTTTTGCCACCAACGGAGCGGTTGTTGCCATGCTGGCAATGGTTTATCTGCATGAAAAGGATTACGATCAGGCGAAAGTCATGGCCACACAGGCAATTACCGGATACGGCTACGAACTGGAAACGAGTTATTCTTCGCTGTTTCCTGCCGGTATGCAGACTCCCGGCAAGGAAGCCATATTCACCGTGCTTTTCGATGAGCTTGACGGAAACCGGCTGGCTGAGTATTTCTTCCCTACCAGCACTGGGGGTAGGTATGAAGTGGCTCCGGGTACAGGAATATTAAGCGCCTATGAAGGTGGTGATGTCCGTCTTGCCGCCTCGGTAGCCGGAGAAACGCCTTATGTTATCAAATATCCCAACCTTTCCACCATGAATAACAATGTATATGTTATCCGTCTGGCTGAGATGTATCTGATCAGGGCCGAAGCGGAGGCCAGGCTGGAAGGCTCAGTGAGCGCGATTCAGTTTGATATCAATAAGATCAGGACACGCGCTGGATTGCTTGATACTGAAGCCGAAACGTATGAGGAACTTTTGCTTGCCATTGAGCAGGAACGCCGGACTGAGCTGGCCTTTGAAGGGAAACGCTGGTTCGACCTGGTGAGAACAGGAAGGGCGATGGAGGTAATTGAAACCGTCACAAACACGGATCAGCTTTTATTCCCCATTCCTCTTAATGAGATACAAACGAATTCAAATCCCGGCATGTATCAGAATCCCGGATATTGATCTTAAAAAACGTAACCATGAAACCCTTATGTATTGCATACACCGACACTGAGAGTAATGATTTGCTGCATCCGGGTTCCATCATACCTTGAATTTAAAATTAATATATGATGAAAAAGATTATAATTTCATTAAGCCTTGCCGTAATCACTTTAGGTTTTATCCTGATCATCCAATCCTGTGGCAAAGATGATCCCGAGATACCAACGGCAAGCACTATGGCTGATTTCGTATACACGGCCGACAACGATCTCATTGCCCCGACAACCGTCACTTTTATCAACAAATCGATAAAGGCGGTGTCATATCACTGGGACTTTGGGAACGGAAGCACCTCGACGGAAAAGAATCCCGTGTTTACATACACTGAAGCAGGACTTTACAAGGTTGTTCTGACCGTTGAGCCTGAGAACAACGTGTATTACAACAAACTGGTGAAAGAAACCAATATCCTGGTAAAATCACCGGGTTCTCTGGAACCTAAAACCCTGTTCTTCACCAGCCGGGCCACCGGGAAGGTCCATTACATCGTCCTGGATACCATTGATCCTGTTGTGCTTGATTTTCCGACCGGAGGCCTGTATAAGCCCTATGGAATTGCAGTCGACAATGCAAACCTCAAGGTTTATGTTACTGACACCGACGGATTGATCTACCGTTATGACTTCAACGGTAACAACGGGGAGGTCATCCTGGATGCCGCTCAGGTCCCGGAGGTGGGGGAACCCTATGGTATCCTGGTTATTGGAGATAAGATTTATTGGGCAAAGGAAGCGGCTATTTACATGGCCAACCTCGACGGTTCCGATCCACAACCATTCGCAGAGTTTTCCGGGGCACCCGAGTTCCCGCTGGGCATGGCTTACGATAGCATTGCCAAGAAGATTTATTTGGTCAATGACAAGTATGATTTCAGCGGCGGCGTTTATACCATTAACCTTGATGGAAGCGGTTTGATGGAAATCATACCGGGAGTTGATGCAGGTGCCATTACTCTCGATCTGACCCACGGAAAACTTTATTATACCGATTGGATTGGTGGTGTATTCATGGCGAACCTTGACGGTAGCGGGGTAACGAACATCAATCCCGTGATGGATCAGAATTTTTCCTGGGGGATAACGGTTGATCCGGAGGACGGATTTGTATATGTAGCCGATAAAGGACACGACATTATCATCCGGTCTGCCCTGGATGGAGCTGGTTCACTTAACTGGGTTACGGATGTGGACCCTTATGCTATGACAATTTATTTTCCTGAATAAAAGGGATTCAGTTATTAACCAAAAAATTTGAAATATGAAACGAACAGCATTATTCATTTTCGCGTTGTTGTCGATGGGTACAACCCTTCTGGCACAGTATGAGCATTACATCTATTTTACGGACCGTGATGCTTTGACGACCCGCTTTTTCAAGGCTGATAACCCTTTTGTTATCACTGATTTTTCGTTCAATAATCTCGACAAACCTTATGGTATTGTAATTGATTCTGTTAATAAATCAGTGTTTGTGAGCGATGCTACAGCCGGGAAGATCTATCGCTATAATATGGACGGGACTAGTGTGGAGACTATCCTCGACGTACTTATCGAGCCACTGGTAGATTATCCCTATGGTCTGGCCATGTATG